>DATGFK010000025.1:0-9908 GCA_035309185.1 Aggregatilineales bacterium | reverse complement strand
GATTGAACTCTATGGGAAAACACTGGGACTGATCGGCCTGGGCCGAGTTGGGCGGCATGTGGCGGAACGCGCCATTGCCTTCGGAATGGAAGTTCTGGCCTACGATCCTTACGTAGCGGAAACCCAGGTCGCAGACCTGCGCGTGAAGCTGCTCGGCTTCGAGGAAGTGCTGCGCCGCAGCGACGTGATCAGCCTGCATTGCGCGGTGACTCCAGAGACGTATCATATTCTTGACCAGGACGCGCTGGATTGCCTCAAGCCTGGAGCCTGGATTGTCAACGTCGCGCATGGGAGCATGATTGACGAGGAAGCGCTCAATCAGGCGCTTCGTTCCGGGCCTGTGGCAGGGGCAGCCCTGGACGTTTTCGAGCAAGAGCCACCCAACGGCTCGAAGCTGATCGGTCTGCCCAACGTTGTCCACACGCCGCACATGGGCGACTCGACCATCGAAGCTCAGCACGACCTCAGCAGCCAGATCGTCCGGCAAGTCTACGACGCCCTGCGTGGCACGGACTATCGCAACGCCGTGAATATGCCTTTCATGCCAGGCCGCGAATTCGAGGCGATGGCTCCGTATCTGAAACTGGCCGAGCGGATCGGTGCGCTTCAGCATTACCTGGCGCGGGGCCGCATTCGTCGCGTCGCCGTCGAATACAAGGGCGATGAACTGGCCGGACTGGTCAAACCCCTGACTGTCGCGTTGCTCAAGGGAATGCTTGAGCCTGTGCTCGGTGACAGTGTGAACTACATCAATTCTCCCCTTGCGGCAATGGAACGGGGCATCCACGTCACACAAACCAAAGGGCTGGACGTAGCTGATTACACAAACCTTGTAAGCTGCCAGGTTCACTGGGAAGGCGGCGGCGAACAGGTCATAAGCGGGGCTTTGTTCTACCGCAGCGAGCCGCGCATCGTGCAGATTGACACTTATCACATTGACGTTGTGCCTCAGGGCATTTTGCTCGTCTTTGGAAGCACCGACGTTCCCGGCGTGATAGGCAAGGTCGGGACTCTCATGGCCCAGCATAATATCAACATCGGCGACTGGCGCACGGGACGCGCCGAAAAGGGCGGCCAGACACTGACGATCCTTCGGCTCGACCAGGCCTTGCCTGACGAGGTTATGGAAAAGTTTCGCAAACAGGATTATGTCCGGCACGCCACGCAATTCGTATTGCCCTGAAAGCCACATGCCGATTTGCTATCTATAACCTACGTAAAGCTTACGTCCACAAAAACTCCATAATTCCTCGCGCATTCTTATAAAAATAATTGTTAATGAGTATGATAATGGTGAAACGTCCTCTACTTTTAGGTATTGGAATCATCGCCGCCACGGTCATTCTCCAACGGACCAGCGTCTTCATCGCCTCACAAACGACCATTACAGCAATCAACGTTCTCACCAATCGCGACGACATCAGCCGCAGCAACGTTTATGCGCAGGAATCAATTCTCAAGCCTTCCAACGTCACCCCGTCCACCTTCGGCAGGCTGTTCACGCGCGCGGTTCAAGGCGATATTTATGCGCAACCGCTGTACGTCTCGGGCCTGGTGATTCCCGGTAAGGGGACGCGCAATGTCGTTTTTGTCGCTACGGCGCACAATGTCGTGTATGCCTTCGACGCAGATGACCCCGCCCAAAGTGCGCCGCTGTGGATGGTGAGTTTTGGCGATCCTTTCACCGCCAATTTGAGTCCCAATGATATTTGGGACGGTGAAGATGGGGTTTTGGGAACACCCGTGATTGACCTTGACAGTGACACTCTTTACGTGGTTGCCCACCACAATGGTGGTGGCGTCATTATGGATTCAGAAGCCTCGGCGCCGCCTGTTCCTTACCACGACCTCCATGCGCTGGACATTGCTACCGGCGCTGAAAAGTTCGGCGGCCCAGTGAGGATCGAGGGAAGCAGCTCAGGCAGCGGATGGGGCAGCGCAAACGGCGTAATCCCGTTTGACAGCAATAAGCACCTTCAGCGCCCCGGTTTGCTGCTCCTCAACGGCGCCCTGTACATCGCTTTTGGATCAACTCACGATGACTACCCATCGCATGGCTGGATCTTTGCCTACAATGCGCATAACCTCTCGAAGAACATCGTCTGGAATGTGACGCCAACTGTCGGGATGGGCGGAATCTGGCAGAGCGGCGCTGGTATCGCATCCGACGGCAAGGATTTATTTGTCAGCACCGGCAATGGCAGCTATGACGGGCGGACTGATTTCGGCGACAGCGTGCTCAAGCTTAACCCGTCGCTCGTTGTCCTCGACTGGTTTACGCCCTCCAACCAGTGTTATCTGAATGAATATGACAGGGATATGGGGTCAACCGGCCCTGTGTTTGTGCCGGAAACCGGGCAGGTGATTGCTGGTAACAAGCAAGGAGATCTGTATATCCTTGATGAGACAAACCTGGGCAAATATGCGCCAAACCAGCCCTGTGACATCGCCAGCGACCCTGACGATAACCCGCAAATTCCGGAATGGGCCGAGGTGGGCAACGGGGCCATGTTCGATACACCCATTTACTGGAACAGCCCGCAGCTCGGCCCGCTCATCTTCACCTGGACATCTAAGGATACCCCAAAGAGTTTTTCGCTCGATGGAGGCCTGATCCCGTTGCCGCTAACGCCGCTTTCGGCAGGGGTTGCTCTATCCAATGGCACGCCCGGCGACACGCTGGCCCTTTCCACCAATGGCAGCCTACCTGGAACAGCGATACTTTGGGGATCGCAGGTCGCCAAAACGCTATGCGCACACTGCGGAGTGTTGTACGCCTGGGACGCGAACGACCTCAGCAAACAACTGTGGAGCAGCGAGATGAATACGACACGGGATAGTTACGGCAACGTGAGCAAATTCAATTCGCCCACCATCGCCAACGGCAAGGTCTACGTCGGAACCTTCTCGAATCGCCTGGACGTGTACGGTCTGCTGAATTAGGTTTCGTTCTTCCTGAGCCGTTCGCGCATCAGCGCGGCGACTTCGGCATCTTGAAGGCTGCCGCTGGCCGATAGACCCTCGATCACCTGGGCCTGATCGATCTCGCTGCGGTTCTGGCTCAACTTGAACTTGCCTTCGAGGTGCGCAATGGGTATCTCAAAGCCGACGATGGCCGCAATGGCCTGGTGGATGTAATTGTCCGAGGATTCCATCGGCCAGGGTCGTTCGCGGTTGACTTCGTGAACACTGACCAGGCGCTTGAGCATGGCATACATTTCCGCGTGATCCTCGATGATACGGGGCAGGCCGTAAGCGTGAACAGCAGTCAGATTCCACGTTGGGACGTTGGTCGGTGCGCTTTCATACCAGGAAGGCGTGATGTAGGCGTGCGGCCCATGAAAGATAACCAAAGCCTCGTGCGCCGCTGAAGGGTCGGCAAAATCGCGCCATTGATCGTTGGCACGGGCCGTGTGCGCCAGGAGCGTCCCGTGCTCGCCGCGCGAGGGATCGATCAGGAAAGGCAAGTGCGAGGCGTGCAGGTCGCCACCCTGCTGAGTGACCAGCACGGCAAAATTGTTTTGCCGCATGAATTCTTGCAGCACTGCCGGATCATCTTCGCGGAATTGGCGCGGAATGTACATCGCTTTTACCTCTATTTTCCGCTATTATATCAACCGAACACTTGTTTTGTGAGTTTGCAATGGTCGCGAAAAGCATCACTTACAACACCGATTGGGCAGTGAGCGGCCACGCCTGGGCTGTCAACCACCTGGCGCGCAGCCTTAGCCATGATCGCGTCCGGCACGCCTACCTGATCACCGGCCCGGCAGGGATCGGCAAAACGACACTGGCGCGGGCCTTTGCCCAGGCGCTCAATTGCCTGAGTGACGAGACGCGCCCGTGCGGGAAATGCCGTGCCTGCACATTGATCGCGCACGACAGCCATGCCGATGTGCAGATCGTCCAGGCTACCGGGACTACCTTGAAAATTGACCAGGTGCGCGATCTACAGCATACGCTCTCGCTGCGGCCAGTCGAAGGCCGCTACCGCGTGGTAATCTTGCGACGCTTTGACGAAGCCACGCCGCAAGCAATGGATGCGCTGCTAAAAACGCTCGAAGAACCAGCGCCCTACGTCGTACTCCTGTTGACCGCCGATTCAGGCGATGGCTTGCTGGCGACCATTCGATCCCGCTGCCAACCCGTCCACCTGCGTTTGCTGCCGGCCTCGACCATCCGCCGTACGCTGGAGACGCAGTTTGACGTTAAAGGCGAACAAGCTGCGTTACTGGCACAGCTTTCAGCGGGGCGAACGGGCTGGGCCATTCGTGCCGCCGCCGATGAGTCCTTACTGGCACAGCGTACCGAACTACTCACTCTGCTTGAGCAGGCCATCAGTCAGTCTCGCATCGGGCGTTTTGCGCTGGCGGAAAGCCTGAGTAAGGACAGCAAAGATAAAGAGTTGCTGCATACCGCGCTCAGCCTATGGCAGGGTTACTGGCGCGACGTGCTGCTGGTCATGCACAGCGCTACGACGCCGATCACCAACCGGGATCACCGTCACGCCATTGATCAGCTTGCAGTCGGGATCGGTGTGGAGGACGTGCAGCGTGCCCTGACTGCCACACAGCGCACGGACCGTTATCTGGATGAGAACACGAATGTCCGGCTGGCCCTCGAAGTGCTCATGCTCGATCTGCCCCGGATGCACTTGATTCCCGCGCCGCCGGGATAACTCAGTTCGTAACTTGCCCGCCAACGGTCATCGCACCATTGTTGATGGTCAGGGCAGTCAGCTTGTAATGGCCCTGGATCTGCGCCAACTGGCCGGTAAGCAGGCTGCGAATTGACTTGGTCACGTCGGCCAGGATGCTGGAAGGGACACCCACAATCCCAATCTGGCCGCTGTCTACTGTTACGGTCAGTTGGCCCGCTCCGTCAATGGAGGGCGTAAAGACGACTTGCGAAGGCGTATCAGGGATACCCTGCTGGGCAATCACGCCCCAGACGGTGATCTTGCCCCCGTTCAAGGCCACTTCGACGGACTTGAACGGCCACTGGTAGCCCTCCTGGGCGGCCAGTGCAGCACCGTTGAGCGCGAGGTACGAAGAAATCTGCTGCTGTGTGATGCTGACGTTGAAATTTCCGGTTGTGGAAGCCTGGTTGACGGCATTACGGAAGGACTGTTCCATGTCGCTGGCGTCTTTGGGCGACGCAACAAAAGTCGGGATCGGGGCTGACGGCGCGCTGGGCAGGGCAATATTGCAGGCCAGCGCAGACAGGCCCAGGGCGATCACTGTCACGATGACGTGAACAGGAGACGTTCGCATATTCATTTCCTCACACTAACGTGGTAAACTGACAGGATGAAGGGTTAACGTTGGGATGCCATTGGCACCTCAACTCGATTATAAGACAGACCCATACTTTGGGGACACGGCGGTAGGTCAATCGCCTGATAACCGGTATGATAAGAACCTCACCCCTCAATCCCGTTTCCGTGTTCCGGAGAGGGGAAATGAATGGAGTGGGCCAGGGTATAGGCTAATGTTGTGGAGTTGCAGGATAAATGCCAGCAGAACGGTTGCAAAAACTCATGGCCCAGGCGGGGATTGCGTCACGGCGCCATGCCGAGGCTTTAATTTCGGAAGGCCGGGTTACGGTCAATGGCGACGTGGCGAAGGTTGGCGACAAGGCTGACCTCGCTACCGACGACGTGCGCGTAGATGGATCACGGCTGCGTGTCCAGGAACAGCGCGTCTACCTGGTGATCAATAAACCGAAGGGTGTGGTCACGGCGGTCAGCGCCCAGGAACAGGAGCCGAGGCGCACGGTGCGTGATCTCGTGCCACTCAAGGGCCACCTGTATCCTGTGGGACGCCTGGATGTGGATAGCGAAGGGCTTGTGCTGCTAACCAATGACGGCGAACTGGCCCAGAAGCTCTCGCATCCTCGCTACGAGCATCCGAAAGTATACGAGGTTGCGCTGGCGGGAAATGTGCCGGATGAAGCGCTTGACATCTGGCGACGTGGCATCGTTCTGGACGATGGCCCCACCAAACCTGTCGAGGTTCGCGTGACCGGGCGTGACAAGGAAATCACCTGGGTCAAGGTTACGATGCAGGAAGGCCGTAAGCGCCAGATTCGGCGCATCGCGTCCTTGCTTGGCTATCCCGTGCGAAAGCTCGTTCGTGTTCAATTCGATACGCTCACGCTGGGCGGGCTGAAGAGCGGCGAGTGGCGCTACCTGAGCGAAGGCGAAATTGCGAAGCTGCAACTCAGCGCCAAAAACCTTCCCAGCCGCGCCAAACCACGCCGCAGTACACACATCGCACGCAGCACATCGCGCTCCAGCGGTAGATCCCGCGCTGCCCACGGTACCGCGCGTTCCGGTGAGGGCGGTTCAGCCCCACGCTCTCGCAGCACATCAGGACACTCGCGCAGCCAGGCTGGACGCAGCCGCACGACAACGCGCGGGTCATCTCGACCAGGGCGACCCCAGCGATCAACCTCGCAGCCAGACACGCGCACGGAAGAGGCCGATTCTGAGCGCCCGGATCGTGACCCACGCCGCACACCGTCTTCAGCCTCGCGGACTTCACGATCTCAGCATAGCCGCAAGCCTACCACGCGCCGCAATGATCGGTCTCGTTAGTGCAGATTTCGCCCGCAGGCAGGATCGCTACCGGGCAGCACGCAGCTTTATGCGCGACGTGCTGATACGCGGGATAGCCTTTCGTATCCTGGCCCACGTGAGTGTCGAGGGTCTTGACAGCATACCGCCCAGCGGGCCGACGATTCTCATGATCAACCACATCGCGGCAATTGATCCGGTGGTGGTGATGGGTGTGGTCAGGCCGCGCTTCGTCGTCCCCATGTCGAAGATCGAGAACTTTCGCATCCCGCTGGTTGGCCTGGGAATGCGTTTATGGGGTATGTACTCCGTCCAGCGTGGCGCAGTGGATCGGACCGCGCTGCAAAACACCGTTGAACTGCTCAAAGGCGGCAATCTCGTCTTGATTTCCCCGGAAGGGCATCGCCAACCAGCCCTGGGCAGGGGCAAGGATGGGTTGGTGTACACAGCGCTCAAAGCCGAGGCAACCATTGTCCCCTGTGGCGTTGACGGCACGCGCGATTTTCCGAAGACGCTTTTGAAACTCCGACCGACACCGATCTGTGTACGTATCGGACGGGCCTTTCGACTGCGCGGGAGTGACCACAATCATGTGCCGCGCGCCGAGATTTCACGCATGACGCAGGAGGCGATGTACCAGCTTGCCACGCTGTTGCCCGAACACCGGCGCGGCACCTACAGCGATCTCAGCCAGATGACAACTGACAGAATTGAGTTTGTATAGGATGGCAAAAATCAAAAATACTCACGCCGAGCAGCCCAAGGTAGGGCACATCAAGGCAGTGATCCCTGGCAGTGCCGCCGATGCAATGGGCGTTCTGGCTGGCGATGAATTGATCGCCATTAACGGCGAACCGTGTGAAGACGTGATTGACGTGCAGTATTACGGGGCAGAGGATTGGCTCGATCTGGCGATCCGGCGGGACGGGCGCGACCTGAGTCTCGAAGGGCCGCGCGACTATGCACAGCCTCTTGGCCTTGAATTTGAACACCCGACCTTTGATATTGATATCCGGCGTTGCAACAACCTGTGCGAATTCTGTTTCGTGCTGCAAATGGCCCCCAGGATGCGACGCACCCTGTACATCAAGGACGATGATTACCGTTACTCGTTCCTCTTCGGGCATTTTGTCACGCTAACTAACCTGTCCGAACACGATTGGGATCGGATCGTCACGCAGCATCTCAGTCCGCTGTATGTGTCTGTCCACGCAACCGACCAGGAACTGCGTCGGAAATGTCTTCGCAACGATTCCGCGCCGGACATCATGGAGCAGCTCGGCGAATTGGCCGAACACGGCTTTGAAATCCACACTCAGCTTGTCATCACGCCTGGAGTCAACGACGGGCCGCACATGGAAAAAAGCATCCGTGACCTGTCCTCACTATGGCCCACCGTGAAGAGCGTGAGCGTTGTGCCGGTTGGCCTGACCCAGCACCACAAGTACGGCCTGCGCACGGTGAGCCGGGAAGAAGCCATCGCTACGCTCGACTCCTGTGATCGCTGGCAGGCGAAGCTCCGCAAAAAACTGGGCGTCGGCTTCGTCTATCCAACCGACGAATGGTTTTTGCTCTCGGATCGTCCGCTTCCATCGCTGGACTGGTACGATGGCCTGGCGTTGCATGAAAACGGCCTCGGCATGGTGCGAAGCTTTTTGGACGAATGGCAGACCGTCCGCCGCCGCGAGATCAAGGGATTGCAGCCGCGCGTCAAAACGATCACGCTGGTCACAGGCGCGCTGTTTGGCCCTGTGCTGGAAAAGGCCGCAGCCGAACTCGCCAGCACTACGGGTCTGAAAGTCAATGTTAAGTCGATCACCAATATGCGGCTCGGCGCGGGGATCACCGTGGCCGGGCTGCTGATGGGCGAAGACGTAATCAGGCAATTGCGCGCGGCGGGCGATCCTGGCGACCTGCTCGTTCTGCCGCGCATCATGTTTGACCATCCCGATGGAGTAAGCCTCGATGACCAGTCGCCCCGCCAGATCGCGCAGGCGCTGAACTGCCCGGTGGCGCTGGCCGACCAGATGGGCGACGTTATTGATGCCGTGCAGGCCAAGAATCCCCTCACCTTCAGCCCTGGCCTGATGCCCGATGAACCGCCCGCGATTGTCCGCGAAGGTGGCTGGGCCGTCGAGAAATATCTATAAGAAGGATCGGTAATCCCTCATGGCAGACTTGCTGGCAATAGACATTGGCAATACCAACATCCACCTGGGACTTTGGCACAACAACTCATGGGATCATAACTGGCGCGCCCAGACCGTCCACCAGCGAATGCCTGACGAATATGCCGTACTCCTGGAGAGTTTTCTCAAGAGCGGCGGCTTCGATTGGGATTCGGTGGGCGGCGTCGCCATTGCCAGTGTTGTTCCCTCCATGACGACTGCCTTTACCGAGCTTGTCCGACGCTATGTCGGTACGGAGCCGCTGATCATCAACGCGCGGATCAATACTGGGATCAAGGTGGACGTCGAAATTCCTGACCAGGTGGGCGCGGATCGGATTGCGAACTCTGCCGCCGTCAGTAAGTTGTACGGCGGCCCGGCTATCGTTGTGGATTTTGGTACGGCCACAAACTTCGACGTGGTATCGCGCGAGGGCAACTACATTGGCGGCAGCATCGCGCCCGGAGTGGGCGTCGCGCTGGACGCACTGGTCGGGCGCACGGCGCAGCTCTACAAAGTTAGCATCGAACCGCCTCCTGCGACCATTGGACGCAATACCAGCCAGTGCATCCAGAGCGGCGTCTTTTGGGGCTATGTGGGCCTTTTTGAGGGTCTCGTAGCGCGCATACGACAAGAACTGCCGGGCGGGAACGAGGCCAAGGTCATCGCAACCGGTGGCCTCGCCCCGCTGTTCAAGGAACATACCGAGGCGATCCAGCAGGTGGCGCCGTTCCTAACCCTGGACGGCATCCGGGTGATCTATGAGTTGAACCCATAGTTTATGATCCTGAATGCCATGAACAAACGCTCGTTCGTAGGCGAGTCAGGCGTTCTCATAGGCTTGCTGCAACCATGTGGTCAACGCTTCATCAATCTGATCGGGGGCAGTGATCTTGACGCGATGGGTGACCATCGCGTTCCATTTACCCGACTCTTCAAATCGGCCCTCCGCTGAAACTTCTTTGCGCTTGATACCAATATCAAGCCGCTTGGTTGTCACCTGCACAATCGCGAATTTCTTGTCAGCGCGGAGCACACTGATGTAGCTATCTGTGGTTGCAAGGCGAACATCCGGCCCAAATTGCCTGACCTTTTCCATCAAGCTCTCAAAGGGTTCCCGCCAGAGCGCTTTGGCACCTGCGAATTGTCTCGCGATCTGCTCG
>DATGFK010000024.1:0-9320 GCA_035309185.1 Aggregatilineales bacterium | reverse complement strand
GGTCTTGATTTCACCACCCATCGGGCGATGCTGCACGAACTTGTACGGCTTGTTGTTGATCTCGATCACGCCACGAGCGCGAGCGAATTTACCGTCCTTCTTCTGGATATGTCTCATTTCCCTTCTCTTCAAGGAACAGTAGATGCCTTCTGAACTCCCCTGTCAGCCGATCAGTCAACTTTTCCGGCTTGGTCAACAGATAGAGAGACTGATCCGCGACGACCTGGCGCAGCAGCAACTCCATAGGCGCTTCAAATTCGATGAGGAAGTCCTCAATCGCTCCATTAGCGTCTTTCAGGCGCAGCTTGAGGAGATTACGGGCTTCTACGGGCCTCAGTTTGAGGACTGGAGGGGTGAGGATTTGAGTCCGGGCCAGCGCCAGTACCTCAATCGCGCAAGTGTCAGACTGGCTACCCTGAGAGAACTGGTCGAGGAAACCCTGGCGCTACTTGAGAAGATAGCGGAAATCACCTGAACCGACAAAGTGAGGCGAAAACCATCTCGCCGTCGGCATGATCCGCCTTGACTAAGGTTCAGGTTCCGTCAGGTTACACGCCGACCACACCCACGACCTTTGGCCCTTACTCGCTTGAGTGGAACTCAGAACGCTCAAACGAGGGAGTCAGAACGATGCATATTGGTTTCAAGCCGCAATCGTGAGGGCAACAGTGGGCATCTGCGTCCGTAGAAATCTGGCAGCATTTTGGAGGACTCTGCGCCAGGCATTAAGTATCTATCCGTAAATTGCCATATTCATGAGAATGTGAGCGCAAGCGAATTGAACGAGGGCCAAGTGGTTTTGAGATTTTTTACACCATCTGGTGCGCAAAGTACGACGTTTAGCCAACCAGGAGAAAGTGCGCTCTACGACCCAACGACGAGCGGGGAATTGAGTCTCGCCAGGCACAGGACATTGCTGCATGAGGGCTTCGCCGCGCCGCCGCCGATGTTTGATATGTGCCACATAGCGCTCCAGTTCAACAAAGTCATGGACATCAGGATAATCGTAGCCTTTGTCCAAGCATAGATGCTGCTCCACTTCAGTCTCAGGAGGGCGCGCCACCACGATGGAAAAGATGACTTCATCCACCAACCATTTGTCATGAATATTGGCTCCGGTAATGTACACAGCCAAAGGCGCACCACGAGCATCCACCAGGATATGAATCTTACTGCCTCGCTTGGCTCTGTCAACCGGACTTTTACCGGTATCCTGCCCGCCCAGCGGAGCCGGAGCGCTTTTGCTGTCAATGGCTTGCCATCGCCATGCTATCCCTCGTCGTCGCCCATAGAAGCCCACAAACTCCCGCATCAAACGCTCGAAAATCCCCTCTTGCTGCCATTCTTGGAAGCGCGCATGGAGTGTGCTACTGCATACCCCAAACCACTCTCGATGCACCGCTTTCCACTGGCAACCCGTCCACAGCACATACCATATCCCATTGATGACCCGTCGGTTACAAGCTCGCTTGCGTCCCGGCCCCTTGTATTTCTCCTCTGGAGGCAAAAGTCACCTCAAGCGTCGCCACAGCGGACGTGGCACTCGAAAATAATCCACTTGCTTTGGTTTTTGGGTATGATTCTCGCTCAAGATGTATCCGTTCTGCTTGACGTTTGGCGACTTCAATCTGAACGCGATACATCTTCTTTTTCAAGCCTTTCTCCTATTTATGGATAGATACTAAGGGAGAATTTCCAGACGGGATTGATAGACCCGTCTGGCCTTTTTGTTTGTCTACAGTTTCTCCTGAAGAAAGCGGTGATAATTTATGGGTGTGGAGCTTGATATTGTAATGACTGCACTATCGGGATGATCACCTGATCGCGGTAAGCATCTTCCTGTCCACGAGGGGCCTGCGCCAGAATTTCCAGGAAGTTCTGCTCGTCCAGTTTGACGAACACAAACCAACCATTGATCTTCATCTGTGTATTCGCCAGTGAACGCCCGATGGCGCTTGGATACGGCGCACCATCCACCTCTTTGGGCTGCACAGACATCATGCCCAGGTTATCCAGATACAGATCGAGGATGGTATTTTCGGGGTGATAGTTCAACAGGTCTTTTTGCGTGAGGTGCAAAATCGAAATGTACGGCGGCGCGTTGGGATCAAGTCCGCCTCCGGTATTCTCACTTGAACTCAGAATAATACCACTGGTCATTTCCCCGCTTATCCAGCCTGACGGATACTTGAAGGAAATACCAAATTGGTGACTTGTGAAGGTGTCAAAAGCCGTTGGCATGACAAAGGTTACGGCAGCCGTCGGTGTCGGCGTATCTGAAATAACCGGCGCAGGTGTCGGGGCAGTGGCAAAATCGAAGGTTCGTACCAGTGGCTGGGCAATGTGCTGGTCAATGTCCTCGACCTGAGTCGGTGTTGCCTCAAAGGCAATGACAGCAAATCGGTTCGGCCCCAGCGTGAGCAGGTACCAAACTTTGATCACGCTCTGGGCGCTCTTGGTTCTCGATGCCCGTGCCGTCGAGAAATGTGAACCAAAGACCGGGTCGAGGCTTTGCAGCCGTCCCCCGCCCAGCATGGACACCAGGGCATCCATTGGAGTCGATGCTTTCTCCATATCCAGCGATCCGAATGCCTGGGCATTCCCGACGGCAAGCTGTAAGTAGGGATTGTCAGGGTTTGAAATAATGGTGCCATCACTGTTGAATTTGAGCGCCGCATAATGTGGCGTGATCAGGTAGCCATAATTGGGCGATTTTTGAACTTCCCACTGCGCTGGAACCTGTATCTTGATGTTATCGGCCATATCCTTATAATCCACGAAACGGATTGCAGTTGGTAAGTCCGGCGTCGGTGTCGCGGTCGGGGGTGCCGTTGAAGTCAGGGTTGGGGTATCGGTGAGACTGGGCGTAGCGGTAGAGGTCGCGCGGGGCGCCAGTGCAATGGCTGTCCCGGTTGCTGCGCTTTGCGCCAGGAGTGTCTGGGTAGGTGCAAGGGCAAGTTGTGTAGCGCCCTGGTTTGCGTTGTTTTGAACTTGGGCTGAAACCAGAAGCACTCCAACCACCAGCGCGGCCAAGACGATCAGCCCAATTCCAAGCGTTCTGCCCTTTTTGGATGGCACGGATTGTCCTTCGTGCGCGTCAGAAGAATCGCCCACAAACGTCTTTTCGCCGAGTCCGGCAGCTGAGCCGGGCGATGGTGCCGTCGCGTTGGGGGAAGCTTTCGATGCCGCCGGGGTTGGTCTCCCACTGATAAATGTACTTTCATTTTCTGAGGCAGATCGGCCAGTTGGTGTACGGATCGCCGTTGTCTTGCCCGCCAGCGCATCATTGAGATCTTGCGCCATTTGCTCAGCCGAGCCGTAGCGATCCTGGCTGTGCTTGGCGAGCGCTTTACCGATCACGGCTGCCACGCCTTCAGGCAAGTCAGGCTTTAACGGAGCTAACGAAGGCGGTGGGGCATCAAAATGCATGTACATCATGGCATAGGGTGTATCGCCCTTGAAGGGCAGATCGCCGGTGAGCATTTCGTACAACATGATGCCGAGCGCATAAATGTCGGCACGAGCATCTATCGTCTCACCGCGCCACATTTCAGGTGCCATATAGGCGGGCGTTCCCATTACCGTACCTGGGGCTGTCAGGCTGGACGTGCTGTCCTGTACCATCTTAGCAATGCCGAAGTCGGTCAGGTATGGGTTGTCGTGGATGTCGAGCAGGATATTATTCGGCTTTAGATCGCGATGGATGATGCCCTGGTCGTGACCATAAGACAGCGCTGAAGCAATTTGTGTAAACATGCGGGCAACCAGACTGACCGGCAGCGCGGCCTTATGCAGCCGTTGATCCAGCGATCCACCTTCTACCAGACGCATCACGAGAAAGAGTACATCATCCTGGCGGCCAAAATCGTAAACCGGCAGGATGTGCGGGTGTTGCAATCTGGCAATCACGCGCGCCTCACGCTCGAAGCGAGCAATGAAATTAGCGTTACCGGCCAGGTCACCACTGATGACCTTGATCGCAACGTCGCGTTCCATCGAAGCCTGCCACGCGCTGTAGACGGTCGCCATTCCGCCTTTGCCGATCAGACTCAATACTTCGTATTGACCAAGAGTTTTGCCAATATAATCCACTATTGTTTACTCCACGAACAAAATTCCAACGCCTCACTAATAATCGCCCATTATGGCACACGCTGTCCTAAGTGCCAGGATCACTCGGCTTCCATGAAAGGCTGTCAAGGACAACTTCAAGTTCCAAGCACTGCTAGGCCCATGACAGGAGGGTCACAATAGGCAAGGGTAGGCACCATTGACCGTGGCGCTGGACGGCGTTGACCAGGCCCAAACCCAACATTGACACTGTTGGCGAACCCCAAAAACGCCCGTTTCTTTGCAGGACTCTGACTATGTAAACCGCATCGCCATGCGGTACACGATAGTTCGTCACCAGTGTACGACTTACTGGCCTCAGCCTTTCCCTCGCTTGCAGGGGGAAAGGTAGGGACAAGGAGTTACTTCAACCCTTGCAGCACTTCCGGATTGTTCCACAGCCGGATGGTGCCATCGTCGCTCGACGATACAATGTGTTTGCCGTCGGCGGTAAACTGGACGCTGGTTACCGAATCGGTATGGCCCTGGAGTTGATTGAGCAATTTCCCAGCCGCCACATCCCACAGGCGGATTGCACCGTCGTTGTGCCCGCTGACAAGTAAACTGCCATCTGGACTGAAGGCCAACGCCCGGATACTTGAATTGCTCCCGGACAGGATTGCCGTCTGTTTGCCGCTTGAGGTATCCCATAGAACAATCGTCTGGTCGCTGCTGCCGCTGGCAAGCAGCTTGCCGTCAGGGCTGAAGGCAAGGGCATAGACACCGCTATTATGTCCGGAGAGCAACATGGGAGTTTTGTCGGGCGCATCGGTATTCCACAGGCGAATGACGTTGTCGCCGCTATTGGCGACAGCGACAAGCTTGCCATCGGCGCTGAGCGCTCCCGCCGCGACCGATCCGCCATGTAAGCCGCTCACGACGACCTGCGCTTTGTCCGTACTGATGTCCCAGGACTGAATGGTATTGTCATAGCTGGCCGAGAGCAGGCTCTTGCCATCGGGCAGGAAGGCCAGCCCTGTAATCGCATCGGAATGGCCTTTCAAAACCGTAAGCGCCTTGCCGGTGGCAATGTCCCACAGGGCAATGTTGTTATCATCGGGCGCTGCCGCCAGAGTTTTGCTGTCCGGGCTGAACGCAAGGGTTCGGTAGTAGCTTCCAGCACCCTGATAGGGCGCCTGGGCGGCTCCTGTCGCCGCGCCCCAGACTTGCACGGCCTTATTATCGCCTGCCGCAGCCAGCCATCGGCCATCCGGGCTGAATCGAACGATCTTAACATTGTCCGGGGCTGTTAAGCTGCGAATCGCCTTGCCGTTCGCCGCATCCCAGACCTTGACGGTCTTGTCGTCGCTACCCGTTGCAACCGTCTTCCCATCGGGGCTGAAGGCAACGGAATTGATGGTGTCGGAGTGGCCGGTCAGGGTGGTCAGGCTTTTGCCACTCGCCACATCCCAGATTTGCGCAGTTTTGTCATCGCTGCCCGACAGCAGCTTTTTGCCATCGGAGCTAAAGGCCAAGCCTCTGATGTAATCGTTATGGCCCTGAAGGATACCCGTGCTCTTCCCTGACGCAACATCCCACAACTGGATCGTGTTGATCGCGCCCCCGACCGCCAGCGTTTTGCCATCTGGGCTGATGGCAATGGCAAACAGCCGGTAATCCGATAGGAAGGCCTGGGCATTGTAAGAGGTTGTGTCGTACACGTAGGCACCAGTGGAAGAGGCAACTGCCAGGGTTTTGCCACTGGTGGAGAGGGCCATCGCTTCGATGCGACCCCTTCCGAACACTACGGGCGGATTGGGTGCCTGGGCGAAGCTCGCGAGGGGCTGTCCCAAACTAACCATGAGTGTCAGCGCCAGGCTGGCAGGCAGGCAGATCGAGCGGATGAGGGTGCGCACCTTAAAAAGCTGAAGGCGAGAGATAAGCGAGGTAAGCATGTCGTTTTTCCCTTGTGTACGAATTTATCGGAGAACAACGTATCATAGGTAATTTGCGCCAGGAAACCGTATCGCCTGTAGGCGACGGAGGAATGGCGCTCTGCTCCTTTCTGAGCTATACACGACGGCAGTATTAGATGCGTGAAGGCACTCTCTCTTTGAGACAAGAGAGTGACAACGGTTAAACGCAGAAATCTCTGGTAGTACCTTACCAACAGAAGATAAGGGTTGCACGACGAAACCAGATGAGACGTAGTGGGCCTCGCTGAACGCTGTCGTGTGTAAAATCTTCAAGCTCGAATACCCTCCAATGGCTGCCCTATCAAGCAGCCTATCGTCTCGGTTAGTAGCCATCCTCGGCTATGAGCGCCAGGGACAAACTGCTGGTTCAACTGCTCCGGCTACAAGCCGCTTGCTTTAGCTGGCTGTACTTGACGTAGAAATATCTCCACTTTGTTCCTGGCTGTAGTTGTTAATATAGTTCTCAATGATTGGTGCCAGGGGATGATCAGGTTGCAGTTCAAGGGCTTGTTTAAGGTCAGCAAGCGCTCGGTTAACGTCATCCTTGCTCTTGTAAGCAAAGCCTCGTCGAATATATGCAGTCGCCTGCTTGTTATTGTTGCCCTGATCTAGTCGAATAGCGTGGGTAAAATCACTGATCGCGTCTTCAGTCTTGGCTTGAATCATGCCTCGGTCATAATACGCATCCGCGTTGGTCGCATCGATGTCCAGAAGGTGGGTTAAGTCAGCAAAGGCTTCATCGTACCATCTGGCTTTGCTGTACAAATTTGCGCGTGCAAATAGTGCTCCTACAAAGTTTGGGTCAATCCGCAGCGCCTCTGTTAGCTCGTCGATGCGGCCACTCAAATCTTCGTAAGGATGCTTGAACGTGCGTTCGTAATAGTCCTGCGCACTAAGCTGCTGTGCAGTAACAGGTTCTTCAGCCAGAGCACGTTCCAATTTGCGCTCCACTACATCTCGATCCGTCTCCGGTGTAGGCGATGTTGGCAAATCAATGGGCTTCAAAAAGCGTTTTCGCAGGCGGCCCATTGCTTCATCAAAATAATTATGAGGAACATCGACACCATTAAACCGCGACAATTCAGCCAGTGAGCCTTGCAGTAAAGGTTTGGCGTCGGCAAAATTGAAGTTGGGCGTGGTCAACGGGATAATGACACGCTTCAAGCGAAGTGCGCATTCTATTTCACGCCGCACCCAATCTTCGGGTTCACCACAGCGCTCCAATGTGCCAGGCGTGAGAATCAACAAAAAGTAGGGGCGAGCAGCAATCTGGTTAAGGATAATTTCATCGAAATGCCCGCTATCAACATTTTCGACATCCATAAAGACATCGTAGCCATGCGCGCGTAAATCCTGAAATATCGCCCGTGCCATGAATGCGCTGGCATCTCGGCGGTAGCTGATAAAGACGCTATTGTCCACGCGATATTGCTCCTGGTGGCGACCTGGCGTTTTTATTATAGGGTCGGTGGCTTAGTGATGCAAAACTCACTGCCCAGCGTTTCCGCCTATAACCTGCCTGACCCCACCGCCACCGTCAGTTTCAGCCAAAACCATCTCGCCGCTCGGCGGCATGATCCCAATTGACATTTTGCACGGAACTGCGCTACGGTTTAAGGATGCAACTCTCGATGTCTCACTCAGCACAGGCTATCCCGCTGAACATCAAAAACTCCGCATCCCAGGAGGCTATTGTCGCTTACACCGACGCCTGGCTGGCCGAGAAGCGCCAGGAATACATGCAATGAGCGCCATCAAACCGCCTGGCTACTGGGATGACTTTGCAAATGTCGAGTGCGAACTGCGCGCTTTCATTGCACAGCGCGGCGATGCGCTGACAATGCCAAACTATGTTGAACTGAAACGCTCAGGCTACGCCACCCTCTCCTACGCTATCAGCAGGAATGGCGCCTTTGAGGCAGTAGCGGAGCGCCTGGGCCTCGAGTGGACGCATACAAGGAAACCGCAAGGATTTTGGGCTGATTTTTCCAATTTGGAGCGCGAACTGCGCGCGTTCGTTGCGCAGCACGGACAACTGGGTATCATGCCAACATCGAAGCAGCTTTTGGCAGTACACCGATCTGACCTGGTGAAAGTGATTTACAGATGTGGTGGCTCAAGGGCAGTTGCCGAGCGAATGGGATTGAAAGCAGGGGCGAGGACGCAGCACCAACAGACAAAGGTGATGGCTGGAGCGGGTTTGACACTAAACTGTCGCTGGCGTTGGTTCCTCGCACAGCTTGAGCGCTTCCTCTATCGTTTTGACTATCGTTATTTTGGTCTTGTGTGGATAAAGTCGCTCCACAACATTGTTCCAGGCTGAGATAAACACCAATCCTGTTGACCACCGCTGGGGCACAACCACCACGCGGCGCGTATTGTCGGGCTGCCGCTTGTAAATATCGGTCAGAAGGCGCGAGAACATCGGATGCGGCGGGACGCGGTGCCACAAAATAATTGACACGTTATGACTGACCGTTTTGATCATCGCGTGCATCAGATCGGCGGCGACCAGCAAATCGGCGAGTTCCCAGGCTTTATCAAACGTTGCCAGAACGGTTCGCTGCGACGGTGATACCCACGCGACATTGATCTTCATAGTTGGCATCCGTGCGAATTCACCGCCTTGTCTTCGGCTTCTTGCGCTGCTTCCAGCGCTGCACTTTGCCCTCGCGAACCTTCTGCAAGAAACGCTGTTCGGCTGGGCGCAGGTCGCTCTCGTTTAGCGCTTGAGTGGGTTTATCCGCGCCTTCATCGCAATACCTCCATTCGGAAAGACCTTTAGCAGCTTGACAGAGTGGAGTATACCTCATGGAGGTTTCCTCACTCGTCAGAACGATATTGTGGTAGAACAACTCAGGCTCAACTACCTACACCAGCCTGAGTTATTTCCATTGTATTTGGCAGTTGTACGCCATGCCGTCGGCTTACTTTCGCCAAAAGGCGTTATCGGAACTCATTCGCGTAAGAAACTCCTCAGGCGCCAGATACCTGTTAAAAATCGTATAAACCAATGAGCGGTTCTCAGAATGCTAAACATCAAACGTGACCGATAGTTTACCCGTTATCTTGGCGCATACGCGGTTACATGACTGTTCTCATCGGTGATGTACAGCACCCCATTGTCCACAATCGGGCTTTCCCAGTGGATACTGCCGATATTCGATGTCGTTGAAGTGCTCGTCCACAGTTGAGTCCCAGTGGTAGGACTGAGCGCACGGATATTCCCACCGCCAGCATAAAACAGGACGTTATTGGCAATGATGGGCGATGTGCCTCCGCCGGTATTGCTCC
>DATGFK010000023.1:0-3161 GCA_035309185.1 Aggregatilineales bacterium | reverse complement strand
TTCAAGGTTGGGCGCGAGAGGGATGGTAAATTTGAAGGTGCTTCCGGCTCCAGGGTCGCTCTCGGCCCAGATTGTGCCGTTATGGAGTTCGACTATCAGTTTGCTGATGGCAAGGCCAAGCCCGGTGCCAGTGATAGCCGTGTTGGACATATCGGCACGATAGAATTTCTCAAACAGATGAATCTGTTGTTCAGGCGTCATGCCCATGCCTTCATCAGCAACGCTGATTTCCAGCGCATTGGATATCAGGCGCTCTTGCAAGGTAATGGTACCGCCGTTCGGGGAGTATTTCACCGCATTGGACAGCAGATTATTGATGACTTGCGAAAGCCGCTGCCAATCTCCAAGCACGGCAGGTGCATCGGCCAGGGGCTTCACGACGATGCAATGCGAAGTGACTGAGGCAGCAAACGGTTCTACCGCTTCGGCAATCAAATCGGCCATGTTGACTGGCTCAAGGGTCAGCGTCAAACGACGCTTGGCCTCTAACCGCGATACGTCGAGTAGATCGTCAATGATCTTGCCCAGGTGGGTGGATTGCTCATTGATCAGGGTGATGTAGCGGTGCTGGCGGCCCTCGTCCAACTGGCGTGTCAGCAGCAGTTCACTGAAGCCCCGGATGGTGGTCAGTGGGGTGCGCAGTTCATGAGCTGCGGTGGACAGAAATTCGGTTTTCAGGCGGTTCAATTCCTGCAATTCGTGTTCGGCTTGTTTCCGTTCGTTGATGTCGCGGCTGGCGTAGATAATGCTCTTGATTTCGCTGTGCTCGTCCAGCAGCAGGTTGCTGAGGGTTTCCAACCAGACATATTTGCCGTCGGCGTGCCGGTAGCGATATACAACGCGCCCCGTAGTTAGGATAGCTTCGCGCATCCAATCCACATCGTCCGGGTGAACGTTGTCGTAGATGGAGTGGCCGATCAGGTCGTCGGCCTGATAGCCAAGGACGTTCCAGCAGGACGGACTGGCGTACTCGACGTTACCGTCCATGTCGGTCTGGCAGATGATGTCCAGCATGTTATCGGTAATCCGCCGGAGCTGTTCTTCGCTCCTGTAGAGCGCCATTTCCGCAAGCCGGGCCTGCGTCACATCGCGGCACACGGAAAGGATCGCCTTCTGACCCGCGTAGCTGATGACCGTGGCATCTACATCCACGATGATCTGGTCGCCGTTGCGCGTGCGATGTGCGCTCTGGATGTTATTGCTGCGCCCCTCGCTCAGAAGCTGTTGAAGGCAAACTGCCATGTGCGCCGCATATTCGGGCGCGTCAATTTCTGCGGTGGTCATTTGCAGCATTTCATTGCGCGTGTAGCCCAGGCGCCGGCAGGCAACCTGGTTCACATCCATGATGTGTCCCTCCACATCATGGATCAGGATCGCGTCATTGATCTGGTCAAACAACTGGCGGTAACGTGCCTCACTCTGCTTGAGGGATTCTTCGGCCAGTTTGCGCTGGGTAAGTTCCTGCTGCGCGGTGACGTACAACTGGTTATTGAGTGCCGCTTCAGCCCGCTTGCGCTCGGTGATGTCCTGGGCCTGCACAAAGATAGCTTCGCGTTCTGCGAAGACAATCAGGTGCGAGGTCACTTCGACCTCAATCACGTCGCCGTTCTTGAGCTGGTGGCGCGTTTCCCTGGCTTCCGCCATGCCTGTACGGTCATGCGGATCGGCTGCCATGCCAAAATGCAGCAGATCGCCGGGCGCCATGATGTCAATAATCTGCAACCTCATGAACTCGTCATGGCTATATCCGTAACGCTTGACCGTGCTGTCGTTCACGTCCAGGAAGGCCAGGGTTTCCGCGTCGTAGATCCACATGGGGTGCGGATAGTCCATGAAAAGGCGGCGAAACTCAGCTTCGGTTTGCTGCAAGGCGGCTTCGGCCCGCTTGCGGGTGGCCCGTTCCGCCTGGAAGGCTTGCGTCATCTCAGCGGCGCGGTGTAGCGTCGAGGACAGGTCTTCGCCATTATTGGCGTGATTGGTCTGCGCCATCAGCAGCGCATTACGAACGCGCTGGCGGAATGAGTTCGGGTCAACTGGCTTGACGATGTGATCTACGGCGCCAGCCTCCTGCGTGCGGCGAATAGAGTTCGGGTCGTCCAGAGCCGTGACCATGAGAACCGGGATATTGCGGGAGCGCGGTAGACTGTGGAGCTGGGCGCACGCATCGAAGCCGTCCATGTTGGGCATCAGGCAGTCGAGGATCACGAGATCGGGCCTGACCTGCTCGCAAAAGGCCAGCGCCTCGACGCCATCGCCAACTTCGACAACCCCGTAGCCATCCATCGTCAGGATTTGGGCCAGTAACTTGCGTCCAACGGGGTCGTCATCGGCGATCAGGATTTGGATCTTACGCTGCGGAGCTTCTTGAGTAGTTGGTTGCATGGATTGGACGCCTTGTTTTGTTGCACGTATGATGGGGTTCTTAACGTATGACTGTCCAGAAACGTATCGTGCTGATATTAAGCATACCGAAAGGTGTCCAGTTGGGTGATCACAGAGTTAACACAAAACCGGCGCCCTGTAATACGGAATCCGTATGATTCAACTACATAGGCCGAAACGTTCCATAGCCGCTTTGCATCCACGCGCATTGACAGAAAAATCTCACCCCCCGATGCAATGGCAGATAGACCACTTTGCGAGCTTGACTGAGAATCAATAGGCGGTGATTCTGTCGCCCGCTACAGAAAATCACCGCCTGTCATTCAAATATAGGCTTCCGCGGATAGAGCGGAGGGGAGCCTACAAAGTCCCCTTAATGGTGGTCGTAGTGTATCTGGTAGGGCGGATAAGGGACGGGTTCGAGAACGGGTGTTTTCCCGTTGCTTTGCAGATTGGCAATCCGTCGGTGCAGGTTCTCGCGATACGTCTGCATCATGTGAGTTTGCCAGGTGAGCAGTTCGGCCATCGTGCCTTCGATGCGCGAGATGTCGTGGATCAGGTGCCGGGCCGTCTCGTCGGAGCGTTCGCCGCCTTTCGAGAGGAGGATCAGGTGGCCCGTAATGTACAGCGACGAAAAGCTGATCAGTCGAATCCAGCCACCTTCCTCGAATTTCCCGACGATCTGGCTCATAAATATGAACACGGACAGACAAGCCGTAATGAACGTGATGGCTGAAACAACGTGGTAGCCTGCGGGCTTCGTGCGCCGGATATGTCGA
>DATGFK010000022.1:0-2600 GCA_035309185.1 Aggregatilineales bacterium | reverse complement strand
CGCCGTTCGCTGGTGGACGACGCCGTACGCGCCCTGAATGGCGTTCAGCACGGCTCCGACCTATCGGCTGCCCGCCAGGCGGCGCGGTCTCCGCTGGCCTCCGGCCAACTGGAAGCAGTGGAACAGGCTGTACATTCCGTGGACGAGGCTATCGAATACTGGGCTTTGGGCGAATTCCGTAAGGCGCGACAGTGCATTGACGCTGCGGCGGATCGCATCGCAGTCGCCGAAACCATCCTGGGCCGCAACTTCAGCCCCTTCAAAAGCTGGTTGCAGGACCTGGGCGCGTCAGCCGAAGTGTGCCAGCAGGCACGGCGCTCTATCGAGCAGGCGGCGCTGGTGCCTGCCGACGATCCGAATCCGCTGGTGGCGGAAGCCTATCACAAGATTGTCGAGATCACGCGACGCGACCTGGGCGAGCAGGCTGCTGCCGGGCTGCGCGAATGGCGGGATACCTACAGCAGCATCCGTGACCTGTACCTGGATGACAATCTCAACAAGGCCGAAAAGCTGAAGCTGTATGAAGGCTACGCCTCAGCGAAAACCTTCGAGCAGCAGCCCGCCCTGCCCATTCTGCGGCACTGGTTCGGCCTGATGAAGCGGATGCCGGATCGCATCATCAAGCTGCCCTTTATGAACGCCAGCAGCGGAGATCCGGCTGCTTATGCGCCACCCTCTGAGATTGTCGAAGTGCCCGAAGAGGAGGCGATCAAGCCCATTGTGCGCGAAGAGGAGAGCGCCAGGCCCCGGCCCTGGTATGGCACGCCTATCACGCTTGGCGCCGGGATCATCGTAGCGATTGCGCTTGGCGCGACCATCGGCGTGCTGGCCTTGCAGGCCCGCAACATCAACGGCGGTCTCGCCTATACACCGGAAGGGCCTACCGTACCCGCCGCCGCGTTCGGTGGCACGCCCAGCCCGACCCCGACCTCGACTGAAACCGAGACCCCCACGCCGATGCCCACCTTCACAGAAGGGCCAACCTCCACGCCCTTCACGCCGCCGCCCACACCCACCAGAGCTGTGCCAACGTACACTCCAACCGGCGCCACGTCTGCGCCCATTACCCTGACGCCGACGAATCCCTCAACGCTGCCCCCTGGTTCGAGTCCGGTGCCGATCAACCCCGGCATTGCCTCGCCGACCTTTGTACCAACGGCCCAGTCCGGCGACTACGATATGCTTGAATCGCTTGCCACGCTTCCCACGACCAAAATCACCTGGAACAAGGATTGGTTTGGGCCGGGCGGAGATGGCTGGCAGCTTGGCATCCAGACCTACCGGCCTAACAGCCCGCTGCTGGTCGTGCATCTTGGCCCGGAAGTTCTGACGCCCCTGTTCGGCACCGATGCCGCCCGCAAACTGACCCGCGTGGACGCGACCCTGGAACTGGTCAGCTACGACAAAACCCTGCTGCCCAGCGGTAAGGTCTTTTATGGTTTTGGCCTGGAATCTACGCTTGGACATCGCATCGCGGTACAGGCGGCGCTGGTGCAGACCAGCATTGCACGGCTGAGCGTGAACCAGGACGGCGTGAATCACACCAAAACAGAGATCCCTGCCGCCACCCTCAAGACCCAGATCACCATCCAGCGCAATCCCGACGGGACGGCGACACTGTCCGTCAACGGGAGCCAGATCGGGCAGTCAGGCGCCTTCTTTTCGGCAGGCACGCCGCTCGGTGTGTATCTGTATACCTCGGCTGGCGGCGTGATTGTGAAGGTGACAAAAATCGAGATCCATCTGGATTAGGGACATTTGACCACACCCCAGAGGGGTTGCAAGCTGACAACACAGGGGGAATTGCATGATCGAACGCTTTCGCAACGTGATCTTCGGCGGCGTGATCCTGGCTATCGGCGCGGGCATTGTCGTGCTGCTGACCTATCGGCCTGCTCCCGTGAGCATCACAATCAACCCGCCGCCGCCCACGGCCACGCCCGCGCCGTCCAATACGCCCGGCCCGGTGACGGTCTACGTCAGCGGCGATGTCGTCAATGCTCCGGCAAACTACACCCTGCCGCCCGGTAGCCGCGTCCTGGATGCCCTCAACGCCGCAGGCGGAGTCAACAGCGACGCCAACCTGATCGACGTGAATCTGGCGCAAGTTCTGCACGATGGCGATCAGATCAACGTCCCGGCGATTGATCCCAATGCGAAGCCGACGAGGGTAAAGCCAGCAGCGACTGCCACACAGAGCGGCCCGGTGTACGTCAATTCGGCGACTGCCCAGGAACTGCAACGTCTGCCGGGCATTGGCCCATCGCTGGCCCAGAAGATCATAGATTACCGGACGAAGAACGGGCCATTCAAGACGATGGACGATCTGCGCAAAGTCTCCGGCATCGGCCCTGCCAGAATATCCGAATGGGACGGCCTGATCGATTTTTCGACGGGTAATTGAGTGAAACTGACTGAAGCTGTGAGGTTTCCATGCTGACCAATCTACGTACAATCTATAAACCGCAAAGCCTTGACGAAGCCTTTCGTCTGTTGAAGGAACCTACGACCTATCCGCTGTACGGAGCGGGCGCATCGCTGATCCGCGCCGATCTGAGCGAGGTTGAATCGGCGGTTGACCTGAGCAGCGTGATTTCGAC
>DATGFK010000021.1:0-3580 GCA_035309185.1 Aggregatilineales bacterium | reverse complement strand
GTAGATGCTCAGAGCCAGGCTCCTGGCGCCATCAGGCACACCCGACCAGCTAAACTCCGGCGAAATGTTGCCACCTTTACAGCCGAAGCCGTTGGCAACCTGCTCGATCTTGAATGTACCGTCGGCATTGATGGATGTGCTGCTCAATTGGAATGAAGTAGATTGCGCCATTGCGGGTAACTCCTGTCCTTGAATGAAGACTGCTATACAAATCAGCATGAACCCTGTGATATACTTCTGCATAGTTGATTTTCACTTTCCTTTTCATTGACCTATTGGACAGGCATTATTGTCTGGGAGAGCCAATGGCTTAACCAGGAGTCCGTCTATCATGGGATTCAGATTCCTACTTTGAGGATTGTTTAGTATGGAAAAAGATGCACGCCACGTTCAGCTTTCGGAATTTTTACGGTCTCGCCGGGCGCGGATCGCGCTGTCAGACGTTGGACTGCCCAATATTGGACGCCGCCGGACACCAGGATTGCGCCGCGAGGAAGTGGCGCAATTGGCGGGCGTGAGCGTAGATTGGTATACGTGGCTCGAACAGGGACGCGCTATCAATCCATCTGAACAGGTATTAACGAGTATTGCGCGGATTCTGCGGCTGAATGAGACCGAGACGCGCTATTTATTCACTCTGGTTTATGGCGGCAGCACCACGTCGCGCGTCGAGTCCGTCAGTCCGCTTTTGCAGGCAATGTTGGATAGCCTGGACGTTGCCCCCGCCAAAGTGATGAACCATTGCTGGGACATCGTGGCCTGGAATCGAGCCTATTGCGCACTGTTTGGCGACATGGGAGCCATTCCCGCCGCTGAGCGCAACTGTCTGTGGCACGCCTTCGCCGATCCACTTTTGCGGCAGATACTGGTGGATTGGGAAGGCTATATGCGGGATGTGGTGGCCCAGTTCCGCGCTGATTATGGGGCCAACCCCAGCGATCCCTATTTTGCAGAGATCATCGAGCGTCTACTGGCGGTCAGCCCTGAATTCCGTGAATGGTGGCCCCGTCATGACGTGCGAAGCAGGGGCAACAGGCGCAAGGAATACAATCACCCGCTGGTGGGACATCTGGTCGTGGAGAAGATGACGCTTCAGATGAGCGAGTACCCTGACCTGCGTATCGTGATACAAATTCCCGTGCCCGGAACTGCAACCGAGGAGCGCATACGCCAGCTTATCGAGATGACTAACGTGGCGCTGATGTCGGTCAATTAGTGGAGCTAGAGAGTTCCTGGTTCAACCCTCTCAGCCAGGTGGTAAAGGCCATCCCCAAAACGCACAAAAAACCGTTGACATTCAGGGTGTCCACCGCTATAATTATCCTCGAACATCAGTTCTAAATTCCCCGTAAGAGTCAAGTGTATAACACGCTGGAGGGGCGATGATTGCTCAACGTACCCTTACCCAACTGCGCGCTGCTGCGCCTCCCAAAAACTGGTTGCGAACCGCCCTGATGGCGTTTGCCGCAGTCCTGCTTCTGATCGCGATCCTGGCGTTGGTGCGCCCTGGCCCGTCAAAAAACGGGCGGATAGGGCC
The DNA here is from genome assembly GCA_035309185.1 of Aggregatilineales bacterium. Lineage (GTDB taxonomy): Bacteria > Chloroflexota > Anaerolineae > Aggregatilineales > UBA2796 > DATGFK01. The sequence goes on along the minus strand of DATGFK010000021.1, from coordinate 2,043 downwards.
AGTCCTGTCCGGTGTCTTTACGCCCCAGGTGCAATACTGGTCGCCGCTGATCTATGCGTGGTCGCAAGCCTACAACGTCGATCCGAACCTGATCGCCACCGTCATTCAGATCGAAAGCTGCGGCGATCCGTCTGCCGTGTCGAGATCGGGCGCGCAGGGATTGTTCCAGGTCATGCCCGGACACTTCGGCGCGGGCGAAGACATGCTGGCAGTCGTCACCAATGGTCGGCGCGGCATGGAATACCTGTCTCAAGCGCTACAAAAAGCGTCCGGCGATGCCAAAGCAGCCCTGGCAGGCTATAACGGCGGACACGGCCTGATCGGTAAGGATCAATCGGAATGGCCTGCCGAAACACAGCGCTACATTCGTTGGGGTATCGGAATCTATGACGACGCCGTCAATGGACAGAGTTCCAGCACGACGATGCAAGCATGGCTGGACGCAGGCGGAAGCAGCCTGTGCGCAAAAGCCGCCGCCCAGCAGCACGCTGCCAACGCGGTTGGCAGATTTTAGGGCGGCGCTTATACTTGGCGCATTCCCGATGCCTCAACTCGACGGAGGTTCGCGATGCGCCAGAAACTATCTGAAGCGGATGTAAAAACCCGTCTGGAAAAACTGCCCAGGTGGACTCTAGAGAACGGGCAGATCACGCGCACCATTGAATTCGCAACGTTCCCGGCGGCGATCCTCTTTGTCGCCGCCGTCGGCCACCTGGCCGAAGCCGCCGATCACCACCCGGACATGCTGATCACATGGCGCAAGGTGAAATTCTCGCTGGTCACGCATGACGCTGGCGGCTTGACCGAAAACGACTTCGCGCTGGCCGCGAAGATTGACGCGCTTTCGGGACAGTGACGCGGGTGCTTATTCCACGCTGAACCATAATCAAGCAGGTTGATCGCCTTCTATAGGCGCATTGACCAGCGACATGAACAGTTCTTCGAGCGATTCGCGCTGCGCATTAACCCGAAAGACGGCCACATTTTCGGCCACCAGCCGGGCGACAATGTGCGGAACCTGATCGCGCGCGGCGACAACTTCGAGAGCGCCGGGCAAATCCAGGGGATGCGTTTGCCAGTCACGGAGCGCAGCCAATGCCTTCGCCGTATCGTCTACCTCAAGCTGGACACGTTCGGCCTGACCACCGAGCAGATCGGCGATGGCCCCTTCCTGCACCAGCCGCCCACGATTAATGATCGCCACGCGGTCACACAGGTGCTCGACTTCACCCAGCAGATGGCTCGACAGAAATATGGTCTTGCCATCCTTTTCGACCAGCTCGCGGATCAGAGTGCGCATGGCGACCACCCCAACCGGATCGAGGCCGTTGGTAGGTTCGTCCAGGATCAATAGATCGGGGTTATGCAATAATGCAGCGGCCAGGCCAAGGCGTTGCTTGAGGCCCGTCGAATAAGCGCCAAAGCGCCGATCAGCCTCCTGCTCAAGCCCGACACGCGCCAGAACCGCCTCAACCGACTGACCACGCTTATCGTGATGACCGTCCATGAGTCGCAGCAATTCGAGGTTGCCACGCCCCGTCAGGTGCGGATAGAGGGCCGCGTCCTCGACCAAGGCGCCCACCCGGCGCAGCACGGATCGATCCCGGCGCGGGTCGCTGCCATACAGCAGTGCGCTGCCGCCTGTGGGGCGCACCAGGTCCAGCAGAATGCGGATCGTGGTGGTCTTGCCTGCGCCGTTTGGCCCCAGGAAGCCGTAAACCTGTCCCGCCGCTATGTTCAGCGTCAGGCCATCCAGCGCCATACGGGCTGAAGTGCCCCATCCGAATCGCTTGGTCAGGCCGTTGAGCTGGATAGGCGCTGCTTCAGGCATAGTGCTTACGAAAGCGAGGGGCCGTGCTCGGCCAGGTAGCGGGTGTAATCCACCAGCAGCGGATCAAGGGGTGTGACCAGTTGGCCGTCCCGCAGCGAGCACGACGCCAGGGGGAGCCGGTAGCGATAGGCCCGCAGGGTGTTGCCGTGCAAATCGCGCCCGACCAGGATCGTCAGCATGGCGTTGTCGGGATCGAGATATAGGAGTCGGGG
>DATGFK010000020.1:0-10268 GCA_035309185.1 Aggregatilineales bacterium | reverse complement strand
TGCTGCCGCCAAAGCTCTCGATCAGGTGGCGGGCGATTGCCAGCCCCAGGCCCATGCCCTCAAATAGATACTCGCCGCGCCGTTCCTGGTGTTCAAAACGCTCAAAGATTCGCGGCAAGAACTCCGGTTCGATGCCAATGCCAGGGTCGTGGAAAGCGATGTCTACACTATCGCCGGGCAACGACACCCCGATCTCAATCGTTCCGCCGCCGGGACTGAACTTGATGGCGTTGTCCAACAAGGCCCGCAGTGCGCGCAGCAGGCCATCCGGATCAGCTTCGACATAGGGCAGCGTGTCCGGGAATTCGGTGATAATTTCGAGGCTCTGGGCTTCGGCCCGTTCGTCCAACTCCTCGATGAGAGTCGTGACAACATCTGGCAGATTGACGGCACGCAATGCAGGCTCGATCAATTCCATTTCCTGTACGAAGAGCAGATCGTTGACCAGGCTTACGATCCGATCCAATCCCGCCGAAATCCGCTCGTGGCCCATTTCAAGGGCGGAGCCGGTCAGCGTGCCGCGCCGGATCAATTGCATAAAGCCACTGACGGTGGTCAACGGCGTGCGCAGTTCGTGGGCCAATGAGGTCAGGAATTCACTGCGCCGCTTTTCCTGCAACTGCAAGGCAGCGTAAGCACGCTCAATCTCGTCCTTCTGACGGATGAGCGCCGCAATCGCCGCAGTGTCGTTAGAGCGCAGCCAGCCTACTGAGGTCTGGAACATGGTCAGCGCGATTATGGGGTTTTGCCGGATCATCTCGACAAAAGTTTCTTTGTCTATTTCCAGCACCGTGGTTTCGACCGTGGTACGAACATTCGCGTTGCGTGGCGAATTGGCGATCAGCGCCATTTCACCGAAATATTGTCCGGGGCCGGAATAGCGCAGGAAGCGCTCCTCGTCGCCAAGCTGCTGGGTGACGCTGACCTGCCCTTCGCCAATAATGTAAAAGACCTGTTCTTCGGCCCCCTCGTGGCACAGCACTGTATCAGGCGGGTAGGTATTCATCTTGGCAAGCTGCGCCATTTCGCCCAGTGCATCGTCTGCCATTCCGGGGAAAACCTGCCTCAGCAATGACTCCGCATCAAATTCCATAAGTCAACCCCTTCGTACGGATGAAGGCAGTGTAGCATAGGCCAAAAAACGGCGCTATTGTGCGGTTAGAATCTGCAAACCAACCCGCGATGCACGCGAGGCCGGGTAGACCTTGACCCTAAACCATCACCGCTGCTGCCTCCAGTTCGTGTGACTCTTCTTCTTCACGTTGCAGGTGCTTCAAGCGGTTGACCAGCGCCAGCGTGAAGCAGAAGATGTAGGCCATGTCCACCAGGAAATAGCTGTTATCCACCAGCCCGTGGGCCAGGAAGTCGGCCATGCTACCCATCGCGCCAACTGCCAGCGCCGCGATAATAGGATCAACGTTGCGGGCACGTCGCCATACGGCAAGCGCCGTCTGCCAGAAGGTGATCTGAAGCGCCGCCAGCACGACCAGTCCCAGGATTCCAAGGCTGATCCAGTAATCCAGGAAGAAATTATGTGGGTGAGACAGGTCAGGTTCCCGCCAGGCATCGGGCAAGATGTATCGGCTGCGATACAGGTACAGGAACTGATCGAGGCCCGCGCCGGTGAATGGATGTTCGCGCAGCAAGTTCACGGCGCTCGTCCAGACCTGGATGCGGATAAACGACGAGGATCGGCTCAGGTCAATCAGCCCTTGCAGGCGCGGCACGAAGCGCGCCAGGGGAATCAGGATCGCCAGCCCGCCTACAGTCACGCCGACGGCAATCCGGCCTATTACTTTGTTCCACAGCAGCAGCACGACGACCACCGCCGCCGGGACGCCCAGCAGCAGCGCGCCTGCGCTCTGCGTCAGGACGACGGCAACGGCCAGCAGGGCCGTCACAATCCCCGCGCTGATTCGGCGCGCATTGCCAGGCGCAACCAGCGCCATCGCCAGGGCGAAGGGGATACAGCGTCCCAGGAACAGGGCCAGGTTATTGGGCGAGGCATACGATCCATAAATGCTTGCCAGGCGTCGAGTGCCCTGTTCGGCCACCACGACCCCCAGGCTGGATGGTGAGAAATAGCCGATCAGGCCCATGACGACGATGGCAGTAGCTGCCAGGAGCAGCACGTCCACCATACGCAGCCAGTCCAGTTTGGGCAGGCGCGCGATCCGCAGCAGCGCGTAGAATAGGGCCGGTTCCAGGATGATGATGCGCCATTCACGCAGGGCCGGGGCGCGTTGTTCGGCCCACAGCAGAGTCACACTGGCGACGATGACCAACAGCAGGATCGCACGATCCATCCAATCCAGCGCCGCCAAAAAGCTGCGAATCACCGCGATTGGCCCTTGCGTGCGATGGACGAGTCCCCGCACCAGCATCGCACTGGCGGTCATCAATAGGCTGACTTCGACAAAGGGCGCGGCCCAGGCGTATAGTTGAACCGGGGCCAGGAAGAAAGGCGCCCAGAACAGCGTCAGGGTCAGACCGACGGCAGGCCGGTTATAAATCAACAGCCATAGGAACAGCAAGGCAACCACGGTGACGATAAAGGCAGGATGGAAGTAGGCCAGCCCGGCGCTGAGGATCGCCAGGGCGGCGGTGGGCGTTTCGGCCCGCACGATGTCCGGCAGTACCCCGTTCCAAGTCAGCACCATGCCCAGAATCGCCAGGCCGGACATAGCCAGTCCACCCAACACGTCCGCCATGCGCCGTAAATAAACGGCAAACGGCACCAGTGTGGCACGATCTACATGCAACCGAATACCCCGCACGCTGTAAATTCCGCCGATCAGTCCCAGCAGGGCCACAATCAGCGCTCCGCCAAACAGCAGATTGCTGCGGCCAACGTCGGGCGGTGAGCCGACTCCGATCCCGGCCAGCGCCCATTGTTCTTTGCCCAGGTAGAAACGTATCTCGGCGCTGTGGACGCCTGGCCCCAGGTTCTGCGCGATCTGGATCAGGTCAGTATGCGATTCCAGATCTGGCGATTTCAGCAACACATAACCGTAACCGTCGGTTGGCGCGGAAGTCGAAGTTGGCAGCGCGTTGGCAGGCTGTCCATCCACGCGGGCATACAGGTAAGCCACATAATTGGCCCGTCGCAGCGAAAGGGCCAGCGACGGACCCACAAACTGAAAAGTCAGGACATGATCCGATCCGTCGGCAGCCGCCTCCGTGTCTTGCGCATACTGCACGTCTGCGCCGAGCGGGCCAAAGCGCCAGTTGCCGGTGTACTTGAACCGTGGATCAGTCGGATCGTAAAATCCGGACGGAACAACGTCATTCGGTTGCGCGAAGAACGCGCCGTGGTTGAACCAATCGGCGGCGACCTGCGACACCGCAAAACCCTGGATCGGGTCATCGGCTGGCGCGTTGGGCGCCCAATGTTCAAGGATCAACCCACCCATCCAGGGCCATTCGCGCGCGGCGCGCGAGTAGGCGTCCAGTGTGTATTGACGTTGCGTAGCGGCATCAACCTGTCCCCAGATGGACGGCGGCCCCGACCAGCCATCCGGCAAATGGTTCCAGCCGAAGTTACTGCCCCATAGCGCTTTGCGTCCATCGCCATGCCTGAGCATCTCTTCACGCAGCAAAATGATGTGCGAAAAGTTCAAGGTATCCTGAGACACCGTGCGATCCGTTGGGCTGCTGTCGAATCCGTATGGCTTGCCCGCCACCGCGTCAAACCAATCGTCGGCATGCAATTCGTACAGTTCGCGCAGGTACAGCACGTCGCTCAGGTTGCGCGGCCCCGTCTCGACGGTGGGCGCCAGCGCCGCCGCGATCACCGTCGCGTTTGCATCGTGACCGTGAATCGCCGTGTAGGCCGCGTGGAGCATGGCCGCATAGTCGGCAGCTTGAGGATCGAGTCCGCCCCACTGTGTGTTGAGGTTCGGCTCGTCCCAAACCTGGTAAACGTCCACTTTCCCAGAATAACGGGCCGCGACCTGCCCGGCAAAATCGCCAAAGGCGCTCATGCTGGCTGGCGGAGCCGTCAGCCGATCCGAGGCGTCGGCTCGCCGCGCCCAGGCCGGGCTTCCGTTCAGGACGGCGACCAGGCGCAACTTTGAATATTTAGCGACGGCTGTCACGATGGGATCGTACTTGCTGAAGTCGATCTGGCCTTCGCTTGGTTCAATGTCCTGCCAGGCGAAGGTCGTACGCACCCACACAAAACCGGCGTCGGCAATGCTGGCGAGCGCGTGGTCGAGTGTCGGAGCGTCGTACTGTGTTAGATCGGCATTCACGCCGGGCAGCGGAACATTGCGCGGCAGGTCAGGATCAACAGCCGGGTCTGACCAACCGCGCGAGGCCGTCGCCCTCTGCGCACGCACGCCGGTGGCCGTCGCCACTCCGCCGACGACGAGCAAGCACGAGAGGATCAACTCTACAATGAGCGGGAAGCGCTGTATTCTCTTCACAATGATTTCTTCATGACTCTTTGCGGTTATTTACTTCACCCAACGGGGATGGTGTGCGTTGCCGACGATGGTGACCTGGTTGGCGTGGCCCGTCTGAATGTCCACGATCCACACGTCGCCCTGGTAAATCAGCGCCACCTGCTCCCCATCGGGACTCCAGGCGATGTCGCTGCCGAATAGCGTTTCAATCGGCTTGATGCCCGGTTTGTCGCTGCCGGGAAACACGACCCGAGTGTTGCTGCCGTCCCGGTCGGCAATCACGAGATCATACTCACTGCTCACACTGTCAATCGGGTCACGCGCTTTGAGGTACCCGACGTAGCCTTGCTTGTTACCTGAAACCGTGTCGAAGAGGGGAGAATATTCCGGGCTGGCCCACATCCCGGCCTGTGGCGCCAGTTTTACCTGGTATTGACCCTGCGTTTTGCTATCGGCCTGCACCACAGCCACGTCAAAAACCGGGCTCGTCTCTTCCGTTTCAGTGCCGAGAGGCTTGCCGTGAACCGTCGCGGCCAGGAGATCGCTGAAGGGTGACCAGGCCAGGCTGGGTGTCCACACCCAGTTGCGCGACAGGGTAGTCGAGTAGACTCGGAAGTCGAATAGTTTCTTAAACGCGCCTGCCTTAAAATCAACGACGCCCACGCCATCAGCCTGTGCCCAGGCCAGGTTCTTGCCATCGGGAGACCACTCGAACTGCGTGCCCCACAGGCCGTATACGCCCGTCGGACGGCTCTTGACCACGGGCGTCGCCTTGAGCAATTTTCCGGTGCGGCTGTCCAGGCGGGCGATGTTGAGATCGTTGAGCGCCTGGTAGCCAGGAATTTGCTCACGTGGTTGGAGTGTGGAATAGCTAAAAGTATACGGTTCGCCGGGCTGCCAGCTTGCCGTCAGGATGTTGTCGAGGGCCGTCAGACGTACGGGACGGGCCTGACTGTCACTCGTATTGAGCAGCACCCACAGTTGATTGAAGGTGTCGGGGGAAGGCGTTGCATTGTCGGGCTTCAGGGAATACAGCAACTGCCCACCGTCGGCTGAAATGGCGAAGACATAGCCGTCGAGGTTGCCGCCAGTCGGCAGTGGACGATCATTTTGCGTATTGTCGCTGATGGCGCGTGCCTCGCCGCCGCTGATGTAAACAATGGTTCCACTGATTGCCAGTGGCTCGATGGATTTCTTGTCCACGCCTCGAGCGATGATCTCATCGGTGGGTTGCGTGATGATGGTCGGGTTGCCCGGCGTGCGGCTGGACTCGACTCCGTCCTTGTAGATCACATCATAACAAATGCGCTGCGTGCCATTGGCCCCGGCCTGGGCCACCTTTGTCGTGCCTGGGTCGAGGTCAGGGTTGTTGATGTAGCGCGTCTGGTAGGGCACAACTTCGTCGTTACAAAGTTGATCTTCGCGCACCCGCACGATGGTGATCACCATATTATCGGTGATCTGCGTAAACTCAGACGGATCGAGGCGATCCAGAGGATTGAGTTGAACGTTGGTCTGCTGGAGGAATTGCGCGACGGTCATCTGGCTGGGGGCAGAAAAGACAAGTTCTTTGCCATCTACGATCACCCGCACCCGGAAATTGGCGCCGGTGCTGCCGACCCCGCCGCTCTGACACGCCGCGAACAACGCCGCACACAAAAAGAACGTGAGCGCGCGGAGAACTTGAGAAGATGTTAATCGCCTGAACATGGCCCAAAAGATAACGAACCGCAGGCAAATTCGCAACCGTACGGCTTCCCGATTGTTTTCTAATATGGAGACCGCCGACTTTTATGAGCATGGATGATTCGGTATGCCCCAAACTGCTGCATCTTACCTGGCCTCTTTGCCCGAAGTTGAAACAGCCCGTATGCCCGTCGGGACGTTATTTATCGCAAATAATTTGATCTACCAGATTGTTGAAGCCAAACCGGGTGGTTATGGCAGGGCGCGACAGTGGCGGCGCGACGAAAACACCGATGTGGCCCTGGTCGCCGACTCGTTCCTGGCCCGCACGCTTCCGGTCGTTAAGAAAGGGCGGATTCTACCCGTCTATCGCTCCCGCAAGGAACTCCTGGCGGAGGGCCAAACGACGGGCTACGTCTTCCCCACGGAAGCCCTGGCGAAGGATGCGGCTTACCTGGACGTTTCCTTGATCCTGACTGCGGGCGCATACGTTCGCGCGCAGGGACAGGAACCCGCCTTCGCCGTGACCGACGGCGTCCAGGTGTTTCGCCTTTACTACCACGGCGCACACGCCATCGGGCGAGTCGTGGAAAATCCTCATTGCGAACTGCACGTCCACACTAACGGCCCCGCCTATTGGCGGCTGCTGCCGAACTGGAAAGAGTCATTCCCGGCGGCGAAAGTGACCCAGCTTGCCATGCCGCCGGTATCGCTCCAGCCCACCGCACCGCTCAATCCAGTTACCAGTCAAGCCCACGGCGCGGGCGACACGACGCAGGTCACACGGGCTGTGCGCCCCGACGATCCGACGCCTGCAATTGATCGAGACCCCGACGCGACCATTGCCGCGAAAGTCGTACGGACGGACGGCAAGCCTCAGATCAGTGATGAAACTCGCGAAACACAGCGTTCTAAAGGCGGCGAGCCAGGCCACGCATGAAGATCTATACCCGAACCGGCGACGAGGGACAGACCAGCCTGTTTGCAGGCGGGCGTGCTAGCAAGGATTCCCGGCGTCTGCACGCCTACGGGACGGTAGACGAACTTAATTCCATGATTGGCCTTGTCCTTGCCCAGGACGTTTCAGACGACGTGAGCGTGTGGTTAAACGAAATCCAGAATGACCTATTTGTCGTCGGCTCTGACCTGGCGACTCCGTTGGACGCCGAAGCCAAATGGATCACGCGCGTCAGTGAAGCGGAGGCGACTCGCCTGGAACACGAAATTGACCAGATGGACGAACAACTCACAGAACTCCGCAGCTTTATTTTGCCCGGCGGCACGCCTGGCGCGGCGGCCCTGCACGTTGCCCGAACCGTGTGCCGCCGCGCCGAACGCTGGACGGTGGCCGTGGCTGAGCACGAGGCGATTAACCCGGCGGTGTTACAATACCTCAACCGGCTGTCGGATTGGCTATTCACGGCAGCCCGCTACGAAAACCGTATGGCCGGACGCGAGGAAACGACCTGGCAGTCTCCCTCGCGCTGAAATCCTGCCGCGGGGCTGATCATTAAAGCTGATTCTTGAAACCTTAAAGAACTCTTAACCGGGAATATTTTGGCGCAAGTGGAGGATCGGGTACACTTCGGGCCGCTATTTGTGAAAGCCGATCACAACGGGCGCGATAAAGTGGGGTTGTGATACCTGTGCGGGATACCGCGCATTGATTTGATCCAATCTATTCTCAGTCCATTTTGGACCCTCTTACGAGACGGAGCGTGACAATGCGAGTATTGATCCTTGGTGGTGACGGATACCTGGGCTGGGCAACTGCAATGTATTTTTCCCAGCGTGGTCATGAAGTTGCCGTTCTCGACAGTTTTCTGCGGCGCCAGATGCATATGGAACGCGGTACCGACAGCCTGACCCCAATCGCATCGCTCCACGAGCGCGTCAGGGTCTGGGAAGAAGTCAGCGGCAAGCAAATCACGATTTACGCGGGCGACCTGCAAAGCTGGGAATTTGTCGAAAAGGTTTTCAAAGAGTTCCAGCCAGAAAACGTGATCCACTACGGTGAGATACCGAGCGCCCCCTATTCGATGATTGACGTGCATCACGCCGTCAAGGTTCACCAGAACAACGTCATTGGCACGCTGCACGTGCTGTATGCCATGCGAGATTATGCGCCCGACGCGCATCTCGTGAAGCTTGGCACGATGGGCGAGTACGGGACGCCCAATATTGATATCGAAGAGGGTTACATTGACATCGAACACAATGGGCGCAAGGATACGCTGCCTTTCCCCAAGGTGCCGGGTTCGATGTACCACCTCACTAAAGTACATGACAGCCACAATATCCACTTCGCCTGTCGCATCTGGGGACTGCGCGCCACGGATTTGAACCAGGGCGTCGTGTATGGCATTGATACCGAGGAAACCCGCCTGGATGATCGCCTGCTGACTCGCTTCGATTATGACGAGTCGTTCGGTACGGCGCTCAACCGCTTTTGTGTGCAAGCGGTGATCGGCATTCCGCTGACCGTGTATGGCAAAGGCAACCAGACTCGCGGGTATCTCAACATCCGCGACACGCTGCAGTGCGTGGAACTCACGTCGGCCAATCCTCCTGCCGCCGGGCAGATGCGCGTTTTCAACCAGTTTACGGAGCAATTCTCTGTCTATGATCTGGCGCACGTGGTCGCCAAAGCCGCTGCCGAACTGGGCATTACCGTGGAGATCGCGCACTACGAAAATCCGCGCGTCGAGAAAGAAGAACACTACTACAACGCCAAACATACGGCGCTGCTTGACCTGGGCCTCAAGCCGCATTACCTGTCCGACGAACTGGTGGAGAGCGTAATCCAGCGGGTCATCCAGTTTAAGGATCGCATCATCACCGACGCCATCGTGCCGCGTATCCGCTGGAAGGGCGGCGACCAGGGCGAAAAAGTCCCGGTACTCAGCAAGGTCGTACCGTCCAACAACGGCACTCACTGATTAAGGCATAGGCGCTCACCCCTCGCGCTTTCCCATAGGGCGAGGGGTACAAGACACCATCTTAGAGTAATTCATAGATTTGTTGGATTTGTGCAACCAAATCTTTTAGTAAATATCCTGGTCTGACATAAATTAGTTTGACGCCATTCATGTTGCAGAGACGCAGTTTCCGCGTATCTCGTTCTTGCGTAGATTTAAATCCCTCTTCGCCGCCGAAAAAGTCAACTGGTTGATCATGTTGAACCCCCTGATATTCAATTGCTACCTTCAAATCCGGAATGAATATATCAAGATGCTGATAACCAAGCCACATTGGAGAGGCATGATGTTGAACTTTGAGGTTAGAAAAGGCACTTTTTAGCGAGTAATACAAGCTAACTTCTTCTACCCATCCTTCTCCGATCATTGGTACACCGAACTTTTGGCGGATTTCATTCTCAGCCTGTCGAATAATGTCTCGAAAAAAATCAATATATTCAGTAGCATTTAGGCTTCCTTCGAAGTCGTATAGATTGATATTAGCTTTCTGAAAATATGAAGTCCATGAAAACAATTTGTACTCATTTAGATGACATTCTTTGGCCCATTCGTCAAGTAGGCTATTGCCGTCCTTTCGTTGATAAGAATCTAGAATATTTTCGGCCTGAGTCTTTATTTCTGGCAAGTGCTGTTTACCGAAGATAGTTAGGCTAACCGTGCCAAACAGATTGAGTACGTCTTCGCCATCTAATTGTTTTCCCTGAGCCAGTTTGAGACTCAATAAATTATTTCTTCTTGCATTCGCAGGTGGAGGATACGCATCTGCTGCTTTCTTATATTCACCTGTTAATACATAGCAGTCTGATAGCCATTCACTTATTTTGAAATCAATGAACCTATCATCTCCTGAATAACTTTCTATGATTCGAATGAGGTCAGCTATTGCTTCTCTTGGCGATTTCTTCAAGGCTGTTGATAAAACGTATTTAAAAGCATAGCCAACTTGCCCTTCCAAATCCAGGGTTTCGCCCTTTTCCCACGCAATCTTCCATACCTCATAAAATTTCTGCTGATGGGGGAACAAACCAGGAGCGCGAATCGGATAGTCAAAGTGTTCGGGTTGAAACTCGGGAACCGTCCTGAGATATTCGCGTTCTTTCTTAAGACGCTCTTGTTCATTGCGTTCAGCGTTTAGCAATAGTTTTATCTCTTCAACGATTGTGCTACAGTCGATTTCTCTAGATTTGATACTGTCTTG
>DATGFK010000019.1:0-2499 GCA_035309185.1 Aggregatilineales bacterium | reverse complement strand
CCGCCACTTCCTCGACACTTGCACGCTCTGCCATCCGATCCGGAATTTCTCCGAAGCCTTCGGTACCCAGTATTTCCATCGCAGGAGGCGCCGCTGCATCGCCCTTTGCGTATTCATAGCGCATCACGGCAGGACGCAGTACCAGGAACAACCCGGCGCCTAAAGCCAGTAAAATCGCGTTGATCTGGATCGCGTTATCTACGCCCAGAATCTGTGCCGACTGCCCGATCCACAGGGCCGCAACGGGCTGTGTGCCGAAACTGATCAAGGTGAAGAAACTGATCAGACGCCCACGCATATCCGCTGGGGCCATGATCTGTACCAGCCCCATCGCCATAGTCATGACCGTCGGCGCGCCCAGGCTGCCCATAAACAGCGATCCCATCGAGAGTCCGATCACGCGCGAATGGGCGAAGATCGTCAGCCAGAAAGCCAGCCAGAACAGCCCGGCCAGCATTACAATTCCGCTTCGCTTGAGCGTTTGCACCAGCGGTACGATCACAACTACCGACACCAGCGCGCCGGCCCCCGACGAAGACAACAGCAAGCCCAATGTTGCGGCGTCGCCGCCGAGCAATTTACTGGCGACGGCGGGCAGGATGTTCATGATAATTGAGAAGACGAAGAACGTCAGCAGAATTGCGAACAGAAACACGTCCATCAGTCGGGGCTGCGTGCGAAGGTACTTTACAGCCTCTGCAATCTGCTGAAATTGCCCTTGATTCGCGCGCGGTTTTACCTGCTGCGCGGCCCGTACCACGATCAGGCTGGCGATCACGGCCAGGAAACTCAACCCGTTCAGCCAGAATGCCGGGGCAACGCCGATGCGCGCTACCACCAATCCGGCCAGCGCAGGGCCGAGGATGCGGCTTACCTGGATAATCGTCACGTTGAGGTTGACGGCTTTGCGAACATCGGCCATGCCGGTCAGGTCGCCCAAAAAGGTTTGTTGCGCGGGCAAATCCAGTGCATTCACCAGCCCAAGTGAAAAGCTCAGGACGTAAATGTGCCATACCTGCACCAGTCCCGTCTGCGTCAACGCAGCCAGGATAAAGGCGAGAACCATCGAAGCGAGCTGGGTGGCAATCAGCAGCTTGCGGCGATCAATGCGATCCACCCATACGCCCGCGTTCAAGCTGAACATAAGCAGCGGCAAGGCATTGAGCATACTCACAACACCCAGTGCCGATTCGGATTGCGTCAATTGCCACACGACCCAGGCCTGGGCCGTGACTTGTAACCATGTTCCGATCAGGGAGATGGCCTGACCGCCTAAATACGTACGAAAATTGGGATAGCTTAGCGGAGAAAAATTGGCTCGCAGCGTTCGCCAGGTAGCTGCCAAAGCTGTCATCAGGTTTCCTCTCGATTGTTGTCTCGTGCGGGATACGTATAGAAGATCTGGTGGACGCAATATCTTACTTCTAAAAATGAAGTTGCTCTGGGTTATGCCTGACCCTCAACGAATGACGATCAGACGCGGTGGCGCTCTCTCGCTTTGAATTCTCGCAAGGGTTTTGTAAGAATCCGCCGCTAGACTGGGATTTGTACGGTTTCACGGTGAGGATTCTACAATGAATTGGACGCGCACTGTGTTTTTCGGCCTGATGATGTGCTTAGGCATTGGCGTGATAGGTCTTGCCATTTTCGGCTTGCCACACCTTCGCGTCAATCAAGGCGGCAGCGGCGTAAATCGCGCGATCTTGGAAACGCCAACCCCTGTAACCAACCCGGAGGATGCTTTGCAAACTTCTACTAACGCCCTGGTCGCCCAGGACTATGGCCCGGCCCCTGAATTTAACAACCAGACCTGGCTCAATGCGGATAAGCCTTTGAAGATAGGTGACCAAAAAGGCAAGGTTGTCCTGATCGAGTTCTGGACGTTCGAGTGTATCAACTGCCAGCATACGCTCGGCGCCATGAAGGATTTCTACAGCAAATATCATGACAACGGCCTGGTCATTATGACCGATCATTTCCCGGAATTCCCCTATGAGGCCGATGTCAATAATGTGCGAGATTTCCTCGCACAAAATGACATCCGTTATCCGGTAGCCATAGACAACGACGGTGCGACCTGGAACGCCTATGGACAGCGCTACTGGCCGACGATGTACCTGGTGGATAAGCGCGGCGAAATTCGCTACGTTGCCGTTGGAGAACACGACTACGCTCGAACCGAAACGGCGATCAAAGCCTTACTGAGCGAATAGCGCAGTGAAGGCTGCCTTTGTCTCCACAGAAACCGTGTGTTCGGTTTCCAGTTTGTTCGACTGTTAAAAGTGTCTGGCGATTTACGCTCCCGTTATGGGGGCGAGGTTTTAGACTGTGGGGAAACTCTCGATTATGCGAATAGGATTTGATTCAACAACCAGACTATAAGCTAAAGCGATCAGCAGTTCATTTTTTTTGGGAGAAAACTTGATAGTAATAAGCGATAGCGTCTACATCGCCATTCTGGAATCTCTTTACTACTTTACCGATTGGATTGTTTAAATC
>DATGFK010000018.1:0-6292 GCA_035309185.1 Aggregatilineales bacterium | reverse complement strand
CGACCACATTCATCGGCTGCCCGGCCCGCACCGCATCAATTGCGCGATACAGGGCCGCCTGGGTATGATCGCACAACTTCTGCTTAAGCGGCGACACGGGCGGGATGGGAACCGTCGCGCCAGTATCGGCAAAATATCCGTTCAATTCCGCCGATACGTCAATGTTGACCAGGTCGCCAGCCTGGATCACGCGGTTGCCAGGGATACCATGCGCGGCCTCCTCATTGACGCTGATACACGTCGCGCCGGGAAAATTGTAGACGAGTTCGGGGGCGGGCCGTGCCCCATACCGCGCAAGAAAAGCGCGGCCAAGCTCGTCGAGTTCCCGTGTGGTCATGCCAGAGCGCACGGCCTGGCTCATATACTGCAATGTCAGGCCCACGATCTGGCCGATCTTCATCAGGCCCAGCAAATCCTGCGGCGATTCAATGGACATTTTTTCCCTCCAGGGCAAGCGCTATCCGCATATTATAGGCGGATTTGGGGCGGATGCACTGGCTTGCCCATATGATTCAATCTGCGTACAATGACCTCTATCCCTCATTGATCTCATCATTTCTATCTACTCATTGCCAAAGACATCGGCGCAACACTCGGAGCAGGAGGATTTATGCGAACTGTTACCGCGATTGGCCTGATCAGTCTATTCCTCGTCGCGCAACCCGGCGGAACGCCATCCCAAGCAAGAGTCATAGGCGCGCAGCCGATCACGGCGGCCAACGCCGCCAGCGTCAAGCAGCTTGCCTTGCTGCAAGGCCATCAAAAAGCCGTATTTGGATTGGCCTTCAGCCCCGACGGAAAATTGCTGGCCTCGGCTGGCGTTGATATGTCGGTGCGGCTGTGGGATGTGGCGGGCGGTAAACAAACCGCCGAATTGGACGGTCACACGAAGCAGGCTGTCGCCGTAGGGTTTACGCCTGACGGCGCGATTCTGCTTTCGGTTGGCTACGATCCGGCAATTCGGCTGTGGGATGTAAAAAGTGCCAAGCAGACCGAAGTCCAGGCTGGAGATCCCAACAACAATGTGCTTCCGCCTCAAATTAGCGATCTGTACAACACCTTCAGCCCGGATGGCACACTGCTCGCCTACAACATTGAAGGCTCTTCCATCAATCTGTGGGACATAAAGACGAAGACCGAGCGGATCCTCAGAGCGGATTACACCGTTCAAGAATCCTACGGCCCGCTGACGTTCAGTTCGGATGGCAAGATGCTGGTCTCCACCAAGCGTGATAATTCGGGAAGCAATGGCAATTCCCTGGTGACGTGGGTTGTGAAAGACGCCCGGGCCGCCGATCCAAACGCCGGGCCGGTCAAGCCATCAACGACCGTTACCGGGACGAAAGATGCTTACTACGATAACGCCGTCGCCATTACCAAAGACGGAACCCTGGTCGCAGCGGTCAATACAAGTGATAACAGTATTGATGTTTTCGATCTTCAGGCAGGCAAGGTGATTGCCACATTGCCCCCGCAGCCAGCCGTCAACAACGCCCCTGATCCTGGGATCTACGGGCTGGCCTTCAGCCTCGACGGCAGCTTGATCGCGTCGGGAAGCCACGACAAGACACTGCGCCTGTGGGACGTCAAGGCGGGCAAAGTAGTTGCTACATTGACGGGGCATGACGGCGTGGACGCCATAATCTTCAGCCCTGACGGAAGCCGCATGGCATCGGCAAACCTGGATGGCACTCTGCAAGTGTGGGCCGCAGGCTGAACCTGACAGGGTCTTGGATTCCGCGAAAAGACTGCTCTTTTGTTGAGCCGGGGTTTAAGTCCCGGCTCAGCGAGGCGAAAAAATCCATCAATCTGTGCAGCAGAACGGCGTCTGTGCTGTAATATTGCCGCTATACGGCCCTGAATAACTGTGTTATAATTTACCTTGATAAGTTGAAAACTCTCTTGGCCTGATTCTGCAATTTGGGCATCTGCCTTCCCGTCGAGAAGACTCTCTTTTGCGATTTTTGCCACGTCAGCTTGGATACCTGTCAAAACCTACCCCTATTTTCCCTATGAGGAGTCACCCGTGACTAAAAAGTTGTACGTTGGCAATATGTCGTATCAGACCACTGAACAGGAAATCCGTGACCTGTTCTCCCAGGCCGGTGAAATCAGCGAAATTGCGTTGATCACGGATCGGGAAACAGGCCGTGCCAAGGGCTTCGGCTTCGTGGAAATGGCAACCGAAGATGGCGCCAAAGAAGCCATCAAACGCTTCAACGGGCAGAGCCTGAATGACCGCACCCTGACCGTCAACGAAGCGCGCCCCCGCGAGGAACGCTCCGGCGGCGGTGGTGGTGGCGGCTTCCGTGATAACGGTGGCAGCGGACGCGGCGGTTACACTGGCAACCGCAGTCGCTTCTAAAGGACTGCCTGCCGCAAGCTAAGCAGAGAGCCGTGCAAATGCGAATTTGCGCGGCTTTGTAATATGCCTTTCGACCAGTGAAAGTCTTGAAGCTAAACCGTAGCGGAATGAAGAGGTTGAAACAGTGAAGAAAGCAGCGAAATTGCCCGGCCCTGAGGCCCCTTACGTCACTGCCAAGACGCTGAGTCTGTTGTATCCAGAACTTGAGAAATTGCTCGATACGGTGCCGAACCGCCTTGAGGATAACGTGCGCGTGTACAACGCATTCATTGCCTTAGACGTGGTGAATGCGCTCCGCAAAGAAATTCGCAGTCAAAATCAACCGCCCGACGCGGAACTTGATAGCTGACAGTCTGTTTGAGCAAAAGCGCATCCCTCGTCCCGAACACACCCTCGTCTCTTCCGTGTTAGCATAAGACCCGCAGTTTTCGGTTCAATTCTCCCGTAGTAGCTCCGGCCAGTGCAAAACGATTCCCGCGCCGCACAGTGTACCTGCGATTCCATACAGCGCCAGGCCATCTTGCACACCAATCCTGTCGGCGATCACGCCCAGCAGCAGCGATCCGAAAGGAGCCAGACCAAAGAATGCCGGCGTATACAGTGCCAGCACTCGGCCCCGGAACTGATCGCTGACTACGATTTGTAGCATGGTATTGACGCTGATCACTTCCACCACCGTGAACAACCCTATAAATCCGCAGAACACCGTCGCCAGGGGAATCGTGGTCATGCGCGAAAAGAGATAGAGCGCCACCCCAAGACTGGCGAGCATGTAGACGATCAGGCGTCCTCTGCCCAGGCGGATGGCAAGCCAGCCCGCCACCACGCCTGCCAGGATCGAACCCACGCCCTGGGCGATGGTCATTGCTGCATAGGAGTCTTCTGGCGAATGGAGAACTTTTGCGGCAAAAGCGGGCAACATCTGGATCAGCGGCAGCCTGGCGGCGCAGGCCACAATGCCCAGCCATAATTCCGACTGCGTAAGCTGGAAGACCAGGTAGCCCTGGGCGACGTTCTGCACCCAGGTTCCGGAAGTGGACGCCAATTGCCCGGCAAAGTAGAGGCGGAAATCTGCATGGCGCAGTGCAGATAGCGTTCCACGCTGCGCAATGGCTTGAGTCGGTGCCGTCATGAGCAATCCCGTATTAGATCGCGGCTGATAGGGAAACTTTAGGGCTGTCGGCCCACTCATGCCCACTGGCCTTTGGTACAGGATTCGATTTGCCGCACAGTGCGGAGAGCGCTGCCCCTTCATCCTGGCTGGCAATGATCAGCGAGAGGCTGCCTGTCATCACGGCGTGCGCTGTGACCAGGATATTGATTTCGTGCCTAGCCAGGCTTTCCAGTATGCGAGATGAGCCGCCGGGGTGTCCAGTCGTCCCCTGCGGCCCCGCCGAGAGCAGGATCACATCGTTCCTGGCGCTCAGGCGGCTCACGTCGCCTCGCTCAAAATCGGCTTCAAGCTCACTGTGCAGCGCGTCCAGGGCCGCAAGGCAGTGAATCGCAGGAACTACGAAGCAGCAGTTTCCTTGCCACGACGAATGCGAGATCAGCAGCACAGGAACGCCGACCTGTCCCAGCGCGACAAAGACTCGCCCCAGTAGATCGCGGGCAGGGGCGATACCACGCCGCTCGATCCAGATCAGGCTTACATCCCGTGCGATCTCAAAAGCATCAGGCAGATCAGCCTTTCCAACAGCCTGCGCCACCTGCACCAACTGGGTATCCCGTGATACTGCCTTGTCCATTGCGCTCGCCTCCTGGCTATGGGGTGTGTTCCCTTGAGTTGCCTGCTCGCCAGTGTTGGGATGCTTTTGGCCCGGTCGCCGCATACAAAAAACCCGCTTCCAACATTGGAAAGCGGGTTGCATCGGCAAATGCGCATCGGACACTTAATTGTCCCCCTTGTCGCAGGGACCGCATCCCCATCACTGATGGGAAAGCACCTTGGGTGTCCACCCAGGTTGCCGGGTCTGGTTGTCCAGACCGCTCCAGATGTTGATTACGAAGAGTAGCATAGCAGCAATCGCGCCTCGTGTCAACGGGGCATCATGAACGAAATCGCATTATAATTTTTATCAATTCCCATCGAAAATTCGAGCCGTGAGCCATGAACCTTGAACAAGCACTGGCAAGTGTTGAGAATTTCTATCGGCGTATCTACTGGGAAGCGCCCAACGCCCTGACGCGGCGCACCTCCGATTACACACTGTCGTTCAGCGGCGTAACGTGGCTGAATAACCTCAACCAGTTCTGGCTGCATCGCCCTGCCGTGCTGGATGACCCGCTCCTGGAACACGCCGACGAGTTCTTCGGCCAGCACCACGCCCAGTACAGCATTATCTTTTCTGCGCAAGACCTGGCAAGGCTTGGCAAGTGGCTGGCAAAGCGAGGTTTTGCAGAGCAGGGCTACAATCCCATTTATGGTTTGTCCGGCCTGCCCCGCCCGCGCAACGCTTCTCGTGAGACGACGATTGTCCGCGCCGGGATCGAGCAGCGGCAAACATTGATGGACATGCTTTACAACACGTTTTTTGTGGGACCAGAACTGGCTCGCTGCGCCATCCGGTCAGAGCACTTCAGCGATCCGAGCGTGCGCCATTACCTGGCCTACGTGGATGGCAGCCTGGCGGGCTGCGCGACGATCATCCTGGAAGGCAGTATCGCCAGTGTCTGGAACGTCGGCACCCTGCATCAGTTCCGCCGACGCGGGATCGCTTCCGCGTTAGTGTTGCAAATGCTGGTTGATGCTGCCGCCGATGGCTGCCCTGAGAGTGTGCTGGTGCCTTCCGAAATGGGTCGCCCGCTCTACGAAGAGATGGGTTTTCGCCAATTGGGCGAATCGCTGTTTTATGGTCGCAGCGCTTAATGCTATACTGACTGAGTCCGATCTTCACCCGTTCGATTCCGAATTAACGAGGTGTAACATGGCGGAACTGCCCAAACAACTCAGCGATGGTTACTTGCTGGCGGCGATTCTCCAGACAGACAGTGTCTTGACGGAAGTCCAGCGCCAGTTGAAGCAGTTGTATCCCAATCTTCAATTGACAGTTGAGCAAATTCGAGAGCTGATCCGCACGTCGGCGCTGCGCCACGAGGTTCTGACGGGCGCGGGCCTTGAGGGCGCCACCGCACAACTGGCCGAGGTGCGCGATCTGGCTGCTGCTGCCGCTGCAAACTCTGAAGGGACCAAAGGCAACCGCCAGGTGCGCATTACCGGCACTTACAAAGCCGTCCCGCCCAAGGACGAGGAAGACCACGATTTGTGGCAGGACAAAATGATGTCTACGGGCGGCGGTTGATCAACGAAGTGTCGTCCCCTAATCGAAGGTGTACGTTGAAAGGTCTATGTGATATAGTTTAGGCCCTTTTTCGCTAGAAGCCCTTGAGGGCGGCTATCACATGGACGACGAAAACCCACAGCGTGTGCCTGTTTATCCATTCAACCCTGGCCCCGTTCGATGGGGAAATTTATTGCCTGCCAACAGTTCTATCCCGGCCATTGCCGAACTGCTGGCCGCGCTGGCTAACGACCGGGGCGGTACCATTCTGCTTGAACTGGGGGGCTTCGACAGCGGCGCGATAGTAGACCGCGTTCGCGAGGCCGCGCTGTGCATTGACCCGCCGTTGTTGCTGCCGCAGCCAATCGCGCTGGACAGTTTGACCCTGGCGGTCACGGTTCCGCCGGGGCTGCCCCACGTATTCGCCGTCGAAGGCCGTTACCTGGTACGCGACGGGCTGACGATCCGTACCCTCTCGTCGCGTGAATTGCGACGGTTGCTGCTCCAACGTGGCGAACTCAACTTCGAGGAAATGGTCTGCCCCGATGCGACTCTCGACGACCTGGATTGGCTGGCTGCCGACGCATACGCGGCGCGCTTTGGAGCGGGCGTGCAGGCCCAGGCACTGCTGGAACAGCGGGGGTGT
>DATGFK010000017.1:0-2449 GCA_035309185.1 Aggregatilineales bacterium | reverse complement strand
CACCAAGCGCCTCGCCAAAAGCCAACGGATATTCTTGCATTGCGCTTGCCAGGCCGCGCAAGGCTGCCCGTGCCGCATCCTCGTAGCGGACATCGCCTGTATAGGCCGCCAGTTTGAGCAGCACTTTAGCCATCAGATTGTTGCCTGAAGGAGTGGCATTATCCTGGAAATTGCGCGGGCGCGTGAGCAACGCTTCGTGGTCGTCGCTGGTGTCGTAAAACGCGCCGTCTTCGGCACGGAAGTGCGTCAGGGCAGCTTCAGCCAGGGCAATGGCCTGCGTAAAGTATGCTGGCTCAAACGTGGTTTGATAGACCTCGATCAGACCATCTATCAAGGCTGCATAATCCTCCAGATAGCCATTGATAGCGCTCTTGCCGTCTTTGTGGCTCCGCCAGAGGCGATCCTCGTGGAGCATAGCCGTCAAAAGGAACTGCGCATTGCGGATCGCGGCGCCTTTGTAATCCTCTCGATTCAAGACGCGAGCGGCTTCGGCCAGGCTGGCAAGCATCATGCCATTCCAGGCCGTCAGGATTTTCTCATCGCGCGCCGGATGGACTCGCCCTTCACGGGCCGCATACAACTTTGCCCGCGCCGATGCGATTCGCTCTTGCAGCACCTCTACAGGGATGTTCAGTTCTGCTGCCACGACAACCTGGTCACGCGGCACGTTCAGAACGTTGCGGCCCTCGAAGTTACCTGTTCGCGTCACGTCCCAATAGGCCAGGGCAGCCGAGGCTTCCTCCCGCGTCAACACCGCCTGAATCTCCTCCGGCGTCCAGGTAAAGAAGCGGCCCTCCTCGCCCTCGCTGTCGGCGTCGGTGGTGCTGTAGAATCCGCCCTCCGGCGCGGTCATTTCGCGCAAGATGTAATCGTAAATTTCGACGGCGATCTGGCGGAAGAAAGCATCACCTGTAGCCTGCCACGTATGCAGATACAACCGACTCAGTTGTGCATTGTCATAGAGCATTTTCTCAAAGTGCGGCACGAGCCAGCGTTCGTCCACGCTGTAGCGATGGAAGCCACCTCCAATCTGATCATACATCCCACCCTGGGCCATCTTTCGCAGTGAGAGAGTGACCACTTCCAGCGCATGAGGATCGCGGGTGGCTTTCCAGGTGTGCAAGACAAAGTCAAGGCCCATCGGCTGAGGAAAGCGAGGCCGTCCTTTGGTCAGACCACCATTTTCCGAATCGAAGTCCCGCACAATGCCGCGGTACGCCGCTTCGAGCAGTTGTGGATTCAAAGCGTCGTCGGTGCCACCAACCAGTCCCTGGTGGACAAGATTGTGTGTCACCTGCCCGGCAATCTCTTCGACCTGTTCCCGGCGCAAACGATAGGCATCTGTCACCGCCGCCATGACCCGTTGGAAGGATGGCATCCCGTAGCGATCCGACTTCGGGAAATACGTCCCGGCGTGGAAGGGACGCCCGTCAGGCATCAGGAACACGGTCATCGGCCAGCCTCCATTGCCGTGATTGAACATGAGCGTGGCCTGCATATAAATATCGTCCAGGTCGGGCCGCTCCTCGCGGTCTACCTTGATGGCGACAAAATCGCGATTCATGATGGCGGCGGTAGCCGGATCTTCAAAGCTCTCGTGTGCCATCACGTGGCACCAATGGCAGGCGCTGTAGCCGATGCTGAGCAAGATCGGCTTATCCTCTTCGCGAGCCTTACGCAGCGCTTCGTCGCCCCACGGGTACCAATCTACGGGATTATTGGCATGTTGCAGCAGATATGGAGAGGTCGAATCCTTCAGATGGTTCATGAAACTTTTTTCGCCTTGTGCCGTACGTACCTATAAGATAATTCTACCCTTCACCGCCCCAATTGTGAGTACAATTGCAATAGAAATGGTAGCAGGAAACGACATCAGGCAAGGTAGGTTGGATTATGGAAGATAACGAGGAACGGCGGGTGAACGTCTCGCAATTCGGTATGGGCTTTGTAACGCGCTCAATTCAGCAGGTGCGCCTGGCCTGGGCACTCATACGCGATCAGCGCGTACCGCTGATGCTCAAGGCGATTCCACTGATCGCGCTGATCTACGTGATCTCTCCGCTTGACCTGATCCCGGATTTTATTCCCGTGTTAGGCCAATTGGACGATGCCGGGATTGCCATGCTGGCGATTTCACTCTTTAATGCGCTGGCCCCCGCCGACGTGGTGGCAGAACATCAGCAGCGGATCACGGGCAGTTCGGGCGAGGACGCCAACAAACCATACATAGACATTGAGGCCAAGCGCAACAATCATTAGCCCGCGAGGAAGCCAATGTCGCGCGGCATTAATTTCTAGCGCTGCGCTGCTTGTGCATGACGACACCGTCCTCGCCGTCATTGTAATAACGCGGTTCGACGTAGGCGCGGTGGTAGCCAGCCCTCTCATACAGATGAATAGCGGGGTCGTTGCTAACCCGCACGGTAAGTGCCAGCGTCGGCTGAGACAT
>DATGFK010000016.1:0-10032 GCA_035309185.1 Aggregatilineales bacterium | reverse complement strand
TTTTCACTGGCGCTGGCGGCAGCCGTGATCGTCTCCATGCAGCGGTTGGGCGTGACGCTCATCGCGGCGGCAATTGTTATCCCGCCGATTACCGCGCGGCTGCTGACGGATCGGCTTGACCGCATGATCCTCATTTCGGTGATCATGGGCAGCATCACTGCGATGATCGGCATGTACCTCAGCTACTACGTGGACGTTGCATCGGGCGCAACGATTGTACTGACCCAAACTGCCCTGTTTCTTGTCGCGGCGCTTTACAGCACCCTGATCCGGCGCAACCGGCTGGCGGCAATACACTATCACGTCTAGGCGCATCCAGGCGAGCGTGAAGCAAGAATCCAAGGGCTAAAACGCGGGCGAGCAGTCCGCGATCCGCACCTGGCCCATCGGCACAACCGTTCCCATTGGCTTCGTCACCGAGTCAAAGATGGGCAGTTCGTTGCCAGCAGGGTCAAGTAAGGCGACGCCCAGGCTGTACGTTCCAGGGTTGATCGCACTGCCGAACGATACCCAGTGGTCGTCGAAGATCAGGTCATACTGCTGCCAGGAGGTCGTCGGGTAGTTGCCCATCATCGGAAGCTGCTTCTGCGCGAGGATCGCTCTGCCGCTGGCAGGATCGCGCAGTGTGATCTCGGTCTGGTAGGATGTTGTCGTCGTGTGGAGGGCGCGCACGAAAACGCGCATGGGGAGCGTCGCGCCGGGACATACGTCTCGCTGGTCTACGTTGTAACCAAAGACTTCGGCAAGGTCACCCAAGCGGTATTCGACCTGCACCTTGATGTCAAAGGTGTAGAAAACCGCCATCTTGGGGCCGCCTTTTGGCGAATCATTGGGTGTCTGGTAAGCCAGCGTAAAGCCCGTAAAAAGCGACTTATCGGTAGCGCCCCGGAACCAGTTCTTGCCAGCCACCGTTCCACGGTCGTCGGCGATGGCATACGTGTAGCCCTCGGCAAACCACTCGCTGGCGCTTTTATCCAGGATCGAATCCACCACTACAAAGCGGTTGAAGCCTTTCGGATACCCGCTCACCTGGGGAAGGAAGTCGGCGCTGTTATATTCCTTCACAATGCCCGACGGCGTATGCACGTGGCCCTCAAGCCATTGACTGGTCTGAACGCGATTGTCACCCAGGCGCACCAGGTCAATCCATTGGCTGTAGCTAATCAACGGCGGCGCTACCAGGACAAGTGTTAATCCAGCCAGGGCGAAGTTTGCATAGTGCGGACGCAAGAAGCGCTCAGCCAGGAGTGAAGTTGAAAAAGTCCATAGAAAATATCCACCGAACGCCACGGCAAAAATATCCCGGTAGCGGGCATTAGTCATGGTAAAGACAAACAGCGTTCCGGCCATCATGGTCAGGATCAGCAGGGACATGTTGCGCTGAAAAAGCCGCAGGCGATTCCAGAAAACAGCCAGTGCAAGCAGGGCTATGGGCAGCACGCCTAAAACGAGGATCGGCGATAAACTCCCTGTGATCGCCTGAACGGAGTTACTCAGGTGGCTGGGGCTGAACAGGGTATCAGAATATAAGAACAGGAAGCCCGCGCGATCAAAGGGCGTTTTCAGCGATTGCCCAAAGGTGCGCAGCACGAAGACGAATAATGCTACACCGCCTAATCCTATGGCGCAGATGGCAAGTCGGACTCGAACGGATGGAACGATCCATCGCAGCCACAGGTATGCCGGGAAGAGAGCAATGGGCGCCGTACTGTACTTCCCGAACACCGCCACAATCGTCGCCAGCGTCGCCAGCCAGACCAGGCGTCGCTTCTGAGGATACTTCAGAGCCAGGATGGAGAAACAAAGCGTTGCACTGACGCCGAACAGTGAAATAGGGTCGCCCCGCAGAATCACGGCCATACTTGAAACGAAGGGATCGATGGCAAATAGCCACATCAGTGCCAATCCCATCGCAACGCTGTACATGCGCTTGCCAGCCTGGTACAGGAAACAACAGCCCAGCACGATCATGGCAGCGCTGAAGAACCGTCCGGCGAAGAAGGTAGCGGTATCCAGTTGCAGGCCCGTTCCGCCGGTCAGTTGCATCACTTTATCGATGATACTCAGGCTGTACGGCCCCAACGGCGGGTAAAAGGGCTGATACTGCAAGCCCGTTTGCCAGATATGAGTAGCACTGGTGAAGAAGTAATCTTCGTCACCAGTAAACGCATAACGATAGGGCAGATCGGCCTTTATGCCCCGTACGTAAATGACCAGGAAAATGAGTACACTGGTCAGCGCAAGTAAAGGCAGCTTTTTTTTCGTTACGACCATGACAGAATTTTGTCTCTCGATGACGTTTGCGCTAGGATTCGCGAGTTCAGAACCAATTAAGGATAGTCCACGGATCATAACCAATCAACTCAAATTGGTACACTTTTTACACAGTTCTTTGGCCGCTGGACTACATCTGATAGGGTCTTGAAACTGTAGACGCGGCCACACAATCTGAAACCAGACGAAGTAAAATGACCCAACGCTCGACAACTACCCTCGCCAACAAGCAGGCCATCCGTGAACACTTTGATCACATCGCGGAGACTCGCCCGGCCTGGTTCGTTCGCAACCACATCTATCACCAACAGATCATCCAGGTCTGCCGCCCGTTTTTGCACCCCGATGCACGGGTGCTAGAACTTGGGTGCTCTACGGGTGATCTGCTCGCAGAACTAGAGCCTCCCTATGGCCTGGGCATTGACATCAGCGGCATGTCCATCCAGCAGGCGCGCACACGCTTTCCGCACCTGGAATGGCTCCAGGCGGACGTTGAAAACCTGCCCAACGATGAACGACTGAGCCAGCCTTTTGACCTGATCATCATCGAAGACCTTCTGGGTTTCATACAGGATATTGAGACCTTTCTGACGACCATCAAGCGGCTGAGCCACAGCCGTACCCGGCTCGTCGTCTCGACGTGGAACTGGCTGTGGGAACCTATCTTGAGGCTCGGCGAGCGCGTGAAGCTGAAGGCTCCTGATCTCATGCTGCGCGAAAACTGGCTTGCGGCCAGCGCCGTCAAGAATTTCCTGACTCTGGGAGGCTACTCAACGCTTCTTGTCCAGCCTGGACTGCTGCTACCCCTACAGGTACCATTCCTGTCAGGATTGGTCAACAGCTTCTCGTATGCGCCGCTCTTCAGGCGCTTCACCTTGCTGACGACCCTGGTGGCTGCACGCGAAGTGGAACAGCCCCGCACCGATTGCGATGTCAGCGTCATCATTCCGACGCGCAACGAGGTCGGGAACATCGCCGCGCTTGTGAATCGCGTGCCTGAGATGGGCACACATACCGAATTGATTTTCGTTGACGGGAACTCCAGTGATGGAACAGTCGAGGAAATCCACCGCCAGATACAAGAATGTCCCGAAAAAGACATCAAATTCCTGGCGCAGACACCTCCCGACATTCAGGATGACATGCCCAATCTTATGTTGAAACTAGGCAAGGGCGATGCGGTGAGGAAAGGCTTCGAGGCGGCGTCAGGGGATATGCTCATGATCCTCGACAGCGACATTTCCGTAGCGCCGGAGGACCTGCCCAAGTTTTATGATGCCCTGGTCAATGGCAAAGGCCAGTTTGCCAACGGGACACGCTTTATCTACTCCCAGGAGCGGGGCGCAATGCGAAGCCTCAATCGCGTTGGGAATGTGCTGTTTAGCTTCACCTTTAGCTGGCTGCTCGGCCAAGCCATCACGGATACGCTATGCGGGACGAAAGTTATTTACCGGCGCGACTATGATCAAATTGCTGCCAACCGTGCCAGGTTCGGCAACTTCGATCCGTTCGGCGATTTTGACCTGCTATTTGGCTCGGCCTGGCTCGGACAGCGCATCGTTGAGATCCCTATTCGCTATGCTGCCCGCACGTATGGGCAAAGCAAAGTTCGTATCTCGTCACATGGGCCGCTGCTCATCCGTATGAGCCTCATTGCCCTGTGGCATTTTAAAATCAAGCCGTTGTTCACTGGCAAGCACTCGTTAGCTCCGTCTCCTGACAAGGCTGTAGAGTTTCCCTGATGGAGAACGCAAGACTGACAATGCCAACATGGCTCCGGCATCCACTAACGTCGGGCCTGGAAGTAGATGATCCTGAGACGACTTCCCTCAGGCGGCAGATCATCCAGCAAAAACGCTTCCTGCGCAGGATCTATGAGGAGTGGTATGCTTTGCTGACTTCCGAGCTGCCTGCCAGACCAGGGCCTGTGCTGGAATTGGGTGCAGGGGCCGGGTTCCTGTCCGAGTACATTCCAAACGTCATCACATCCGACGTATTTGCGTGCGCAGATATTAGGGCCGTACTCGATGGGCGACGCCTTCCTTTTGCCGCCGACTCACTGCGTGCAATCCTGATGACCAACGTGCTGCACCATATCCCGGAAGCGCGTTTGTTTTTCGCCGAAGCCTTGCGCTGTCTTTCCACGGATGGCGTCGTACTGATGATCGAACCCTGGGTTACGCCCTGGTCGAACATGGTC
Source organism: Aggregatilineales bacterium (assembly GCA_035309185.1). Taxonomy (GTDB): domain Bacteria; phylum Chloroflexota; class Anaerolineae; order Aggregatilineales; family UBA2796; genus DATGFK01. Next base: position 5,558 of record DATGFK010000016.1, on the reverse strand, counting down.
AGCACGAAATTCCATTATGAACCCTTTGATGCTTCTGCCGAGGAGTGGGATTTCCCAACGGGCGGCCCGCTGTCCAGCGCGAATGGCGCGCTGCCCTGGATCATTTTCCAGCGTGACCGCAGCAAATTCCAGCGCGAATTCCCAACCTGGGCCATCAAACGTATCCAGCCGATAATGCCATTCCGGTATTTGGTGTCCGGTGGTGTCACGATGCGATCTTTCATGCCGGGCTGGTCGTTTGGTCTATGGCATAGCTTTGAGAATATACTATCGCCGTGGATGAACCAGTTAGGGATGTTTGCGCTTATCGTGCTGGCAAAAAAGGCGCCCCATGGTTCGTGAAACAAAACGCGCGTTTTGGCCGATCCTCAAGGTCTATCAAACAGTTCTGGGCACAGGATTCCTTTCCACTCGGTTGGGTCGGTGGCTGTTCGTTTCTGCGTACAATCTCTACAAGCAGACCATTGAAGCGCGCTATACAAACATGCTTCTTAAGTACATTCCGACAAGAAGCACTGTGGTAGATGTCGGGGCTAACATCGGTTTCTTTACAGGAAGATTTGCCCGCCAGGTCGGGCCGCATGGCCCGTTGCTGTTCCGTATGTGCATTTTTGCGTTGTGGAAGCTGAAACTCAAGCTTTTCCTGCGCCGGATTCGGTATCAGGATGTTTTCGTCCACACGATCAGAGCGCGAAGGGCCGCTAATTTCGCCCAGACAGGCCGGGTTGCTTCCTCGAAACGGTAAAGCGTAGGATAGGCGAAATTGGGCACAAGGATACCCGGCTTGAATCCGAGGCTCAATAGATACGTCAGCGAACTGAAGCATTCAATGTGCGAGAGTTGCAGGGTCGGCACGGCAGTAGCAGTCTCTTGCCCGCCCCGCTCAATGAGCAGATAGGGGATAGCTGGGTTGCCATCGAAAGCCTTTTTAGTCCCCTGGAATTGCTCATCCTCTTTTTTCCAAGGTCGTGCGGACATATCGCAGAATTCTTGGTGCAGAAAAGTGTATATGAACCTCGAAAACGGCGTAATCCAGGGTTCCACCATCAGCAAGCGACCACCTGTGCGCAGCACCCGACTAACTTCTTCCATAAACGCGATTGGCTTATTGAAGTGATGCAGGACATCCAGGCCCAGGACGTTGTCGAATACGCCATTGCCAAACGGAAGATGATGTGCGTTCACCATCAAATGAATGCCATCAGTCGGCAAAATATCTGTCCGGATGACGTTCGGCGCGAACTCACGAATGAAGCCAAGCCCGCTGCCGATCTCCAGTGCCGCCGTGCCACTGGCAAAGTGGGCCAGCAAACGGCCAAAATACTGTTCGCCGTAAATGCGGCGGAGGACGGGTTTATGTTCCCAGGCCTCGCGCATCATCGCGAGACTATGTGTATCGTCAATTGTCACTGCTTGAACCTTTGTTGGCTTCGCCGCAGTCAGGCGGCCTAGGCAGGGCGGCACGCCCGAATCAGGACAGAACCGCTAAATTCCCTGACCAGGGGAATCTTTTCGAGCCATAGGCCCAGGCTGTAAATTGCAGGGATCAGCGACTTGGGGCTGGCCGGATGCAGCCAATCCACATTCGCGATCTGAATCTCTGTGAAGCCAATTTTTTTCAATCTGTCAGCCAGTTTCCAGCGGACGATGGCCGTCTCGTCGGGCGAGACGCCCTTTCTGACACCGTAGGCCCTGACGTGCCGTTCCAGCCACACTTCGGGGTTGAGCATATTCGGTTCCGCGAAGGCAATGACGCCGCCCGGCTTCAGTAGGGCGAAAATACGCTCACAGGCAACAGCTAATTCAAGGTGGTGCAGCACCGAGGAGCCGATGATGGCATCGAAAGGGCCGTCCGCCTCGCCATCTTCGAAGCGCATCTCCCGAAATTCAACCTGGTCGGGTGACAAGTTGCGCGCTCGTGCAACGGCCAGTAGAGCGGGTGACAGGTCCACGGCCAGGATGTGGGCACCGTACTTCGACAGCAGTTCAGTGAAAACGCCCGTGCCACAGCCAACTTCTAGGATTTGCATTCCGGGCTTGATGTCGGCGGACTGGGCCAGTAGCTTACCCCGGCGCACCGCCCTGACCTTTCCTGCCGGACTGTCCCAGTTCCAGATTTTTTCCGGGTTGCCGGAATCTGCCAGCATTTGCCCATGCAGGATTTCATTCTGGCTGCGGTGATCGAGCGTTGTCATACGTTTATCTTGCCTTACATGCGATATACATCGGAAACAATTTGAGTGGAAAATAGCGGATCATCTCTATTTTCAGCGTGTCATTGATCGCGGCCAAAATTGTCGAATGGCTGCTGGGGTGGATGTCCTGGGCGTGATAGCCCAAAGCCTGAAATAGCGAATTGGTGAGCGAGGTACGCGCCGGAAAACCCAACGCTAAGAAACCCTCTGGCTTAAGCACTCGTTTCATTTCTCGTAGCGCTGGACGTGGGTCTTCAAAATGCTCCAGTACGCTGATGCAAACCACAGCGTCGAAACTTGAATCGGGGCTTGGGATGTCGAATATGCTGCCTGTGCGTAGTTCTACACGGTTCAGATCGACATTTTCCTGCCGGAGCATGGCCTGCACACCTTTATAGGAATGATGAATGTCAACGCCCGTCACCGTCTCGGCGTGCAGCAGCAGATTTTTCAAAAAAATTCCAGATCCCACACCAATTTCCAGGATGCGGCCTAATTTTGCTTTGCCGAGTAGAGCATTCACTATATGCAGCCGCTGGCGATAAAACCATCCTGCATACCAGGAATAATAAAGTTGTACCAGATGATAATCTTCAGGACTTCCGTTATCAATCGCTTGTTGCATCGCTGACCTGGACGGAAGCAGCACAGACCTAGATTCGGGCATAGAGATTACCTTACTGCGGACAGATTGTGTTCCTGCACGTGATCGAAAATTGACTTAAATAAACTGACCGGGGTCAAGAATAACGCAATAAGCACGTCTCTGCAAAGTGATCGACGGCAACGCGGCGCGGGTTGAGGGCAGTGACGCGAAAACGTGCAGCAACATCAAAAATGTGGATAATAATCTTTTCAGTTGCCATTAATTGAGGCTCTTTCTTGGTTTTGATAACTCCATTGGATTCATGGCTATTTGTTACCTGCACCAAACTCCACCATTCGTGAATATGCGTTCAATTCCCATCAGCTCGAAAGTCCGCCCAATACTCTTCTCGGCAATTTTTTATGCGGCTTTGGCCGTGTTGTTTGTTATGCCTGTGCTGGTCAGGGGCACAAATTACCTTCTGGGGGACGATAGCGCCGGGCTGAATCTGTGGTCTGTTTGGTGGCCGCTACACGCAATTCCTGGGAATTACAACCTGATTTACAATAACTACACATTGTTTCCGCTCAATACAAATATTTTACCCCTGCTATCACTCCCCACCAGCTTGCTTTATAGTCTATTCCGGCCTGTCTTAGGCCCGATTATGGCATTCAACATGATCTTGCCCGTTTACTGCACTCTGAATGGGCTAGCTGGCTTTCTCTTCTTGAGGGGGCGCCTGGCAAATTTCCGACGCGCTTTGGTAGCTGGGGCGCTGATTGCATTCAACCCACTGACCTACGGATTAGCGCATCAGGCCGATATAACGCTGCTTCCTTTCTTTGTGTTTCTATTCTGGATACTGTTGTGGGAACGTTTTCTGCAAAAACGCGACATCGGTCACGCTATCTTGCTCGCGCTGGGATTATATGTTGTCGTACTCACGTCCATGCAGTACTGGAGTCTGATTTTTATCGTTTTGTTGCCGTATGCAGTTCTGACTTTCAAGCGACGCGGAGATTGGCGGGAACTGATTGATCCTTTGCTGTGGGGTCTATTACTGATATGCATCATGTTCCTGATTTACCCGGCATCGGCGCTGAACTGGGCAGCAAATCTGCCGAGTATCAGCGGGAGGCTTGTAATCTGGCAGGCGGTCAACTTTCCACCACTATTATTCTGGATTTTTGTGGTGATTCTCGTTGCGGTGATCTTCCGCGCGATAAGAGGAAATACGCTCGATCCCCAGTTGCGCCTTGTAGGGGTTGCTATCGGCGGAATTTGCGTTTTGTGCTACCAGGTTCCACAGCTTTCGCCCTTACTGGCATTAGGCGTTACCAGAGCTGACAACCCCGTACGATTGCAGATTTTGTGGATGCCAGTCATCGTCTTTGGGGTTTTTGCCCTTTTTAGAGACACTCCTCCTATAACCCTGTTCAGGCGGTGGAAGCGGGTCCAGAAATGTGTTGTGTGCATCGGCTTATTAGCCATTTCTGGGTGGTGGCAATTCCTACCGGCTGTTGCTGTGCCCTATCTGAAGTGGTACGACAAGATCGCAAACGATCCTGAAGATTATGTCGTTGCAGATTTCCCGGCTGGCATTGACACTTTGGAACGCCGCTCTCTTGCGGTTCAGGGCCAGCAACCCGCTAATGTGCCGTCTGTGGGGACTGCGTACAGCGCCGGCCAGATCCTTATGAGCGTTCCATTCTATCAAAAACATGTCATCGGCGGACTGACTACGTTTCTAGGCTCTAATGGTCTGAAGGATTATCAAACTAGCTCGCTTCTTCAACTGCTAACCACTCAGGAGATTGGTGGTTATCTTCCGGATGATGCAGAAATTATGCGGAACGATTCTGCTCGATGGCGTATTGGTTATATCCTGGTACACCGCAACCAACTTAACCCGGATTTTTTGAATAATTTCCATCAGTGGATGGCCTGGATTAACGCTTATTGCATGGTAGACGTCGAGGATACAACTGAGGTGTGGCAGGCCCGTTGGCATCCCAACGGCTGCCCCCCGGAAGTGCTGCATCTAGGCGCCAACGATAATAATATGGTTCTCGCAACAGGTTGGTATGGCGAAGAAGTATGGGGCGATCTCCCTATTCGGTGGGCTGGTACACAGACCACATCCTACCTGTCATTTTGGGTTACGCCAAGTTCTGACTACCGGCTTACACTTCGTGTTTCCGCACCTCAGAGTGAAAACCAGACCTTGACAGTTGCCGCCAATGGAGAAACGCTTGGTAAGATTGCACTCGAGAAGAACTGGCAAGACTATTCGTTAACGGTCCCTCGCACACTTATTAGTCAGACAAATGGTCTTCTTTCCTTACAATTACAACATGATCATCTTGATAACGTGCAGGGGCGGACGCTGACCGCAGCATACGACACTATCAGTCTTGAGGCAATTACACCTTGAAGTGGACAACGAGCACGTTTAGAGTCTATCTGGCTGCGGCGCTTTGTTTGCTGGCACTGACTTTGCTGGCTTATAATGTCGTAGATCCGCTGAATATGGACACCGTTGATAACTGGTACGTGATCTTTGGGGGTCTTCCCAATGTGATGCTCTCGCTTGGGCAGTATGCGGCGAGACCGTTGGCTTTGGGCGGGAGTTTTTTGGCGCATACGTTAATGCCTAACACCACAGAAGGCATTTTTCTGGTGCATGTGATCAGTTTCTTTATAGCGAGTTTCTGCATCTTCTACATCATTCAAAAGCTATTCATAGGCTATACGTGGTTCGCCTTTCTAACTGC
>DATGFK010000015.1:0-7552 GCA_035309185.1 Aggregatilineales bacterium | reverse complement strand
GCCATTGCCACTGGCAGAAGAATCCCAAACGGAATTGCCAGCAGCGCGAAGCGGATCGTCACGGACATCGCCTGGAGGTTATCCGGGTCCTGGAACAGACGTGCCCAGTTTTCCAGTCCAATGAAACTGATCTTGTCAGGGTCGCCCAGGTTGAAGTTCGTGAAGGTAAAGTACAGCGACGCAACAATAGGCGCAGCAGTGAAGATCACAAACCCGATGATCCAGGGCGAGACAAAGATCCAGCCCCAGGTACGCTGCTGCGCCACCAGGTCTTTTCTTGTGCGTTTGGCCGGGGTTGCCCTTAAGGTGAGGCTCGCAGTCTCCGAACGTGCCATCTTTCAATCTCCAGGTCTAATTCAACAGTACAAACATTCTTGTGTACATCGAGCGATAGTAAAGTGGGCTGCTACAGGTCGCCGCCCGCGTAATACACCCACAGGGGGGCCGTCGCAAACAAGATTGCGGTCAGGCCAAGCCCCATCAGGAAAATGATCCAGGCCTGCGTGGCCGCGTAGCCCATGTCGAGATAGGTAAACCCTGTCTTGTACAGGTACAGGTTCATGAACAGCGCCGATTTGGCGGGATCGCCGGCATTGGTGTTGTTGCCATTCCCGGCAGTCATGACATAAGGGATCGTAAAATACTGCATCAGGGAGATAACCGTCAGCACCAGGTTATAGAAAATCACTGGCGAGATCATGGGCAGCGTAATATTGCGGAACTGTATCCACCCGTTGGCTCCGTCTACCTGTGCCGCTTCATACAGTTCAGTGGGCACGCTCTGCATACTGGCAAGGGTCAGTAGCATCGCGTTGCCGAAGCTCCACACGCCAACCATGAGAAAGGCGGGCAGTATCCAGTTGGGGTCTTGCAGATAGCTGGGCGGATTGGCAATGCCGATCAAACGCAAGATGCGGTTCAGCCAGCCGGAGTCGCCGTTCAGGAAGGCCCGCCACACAAAAGCTGCCGACACCGCCGGGATGATATAGGGCATATAAAACAGGGTCGTCCAGAAGCGCCGGGCCTTGAGGTTCTTGGCGTGGAGGATCGAGGCCATCAGGATCGGGCCGAGAATCCCGACCGGGATCGCCATAAGGGCAAAGCGTAGGGTCACGGACATGGCCTGGAGGTTATCGGGGTCGGTGAACAGTCGCCCCCAGTTTTGTAACCCCACAAATTGTATTTTGTCAGGGCTGCCCAGGTTAAAGTTCGTGAAGGTAAAGTACAGCGAGGCAAGAATGGGCGCGGCAGTGAAGACGACAAATCCAAGAATCCAGGGCGAAAGGAACAGCCAACCCCAGCGGCGCTGACGGCTGGCGAGGTCGAAATTCCGGCGATTGGGGGCGGCTGCGGTTAGAGGAAGTGCCGCAGTAGTCGTGTTAGACCGAGCCATGTTTAATTCTCCAACCTGCTCCAAACAGCTAATGCATACCGGTGTCGCAAAAAAATACTTGTAAAAACGATTATCTCACACTTTTTAAGTCTGGATTGTTCTAGCTGACTTCCAGAAATTTTGCAGACAGGGCGGGTTGTTAGACCCGCACTTGTCCTTACAACTGGAGAATTCGCGGTAGGGACGAGCTACAACTTCGTCCCTACGCATTCGGAGGTGAAAGCTTAGCTTGCGGCCTTCGTGGGCGCGGGCGTCGGCGTCGGGACTGGCGTTGACGTCGGGAACGTGCCGTTCACGATTGACTGCAAGTCCTTCTCCAGCTTGTCCATTTCGGCGTTCACGTCAACGGTCGCGCCGGTGTCACCGAAGATGGTGGTGTAGAAGGAGGCAAAACGATCCTCAACCTGCTGGAAGTGCGGGCTGTTGGATTCGTGATGCAGGTTCGAGGGGTTGGTGTACTTGAGCATGTCGGTGGCGACTGACCAGTTCACACCCTGCGTGTAGGTCTTGTTCTTGCCATCAATCCAGGGCTGCTGGTACTTGGCAAGGGCCGGGAATGCGCCGTAGGTGTCGGCCAGTTCTGGTACGGCAGTGCCTTCCAGGTAGGTCAGAACCGTGAACGTTGCATCAGGATTCTTGGTGCTCTTGAAGACGCGGAAAGTATCGGCGTCAACGGCGTCGTGTGTCTTGCCGTCGAGCGACTGCGGTACAACGGCGATGTTCCACTTGAGCTTGCCAGCGGTGTCGGTCAAGCAGCAGGTGTACCACAGGGGCGTGATCGCCATGGCAAGGTGGCCGGAGTCGAAGGCGCTGGGCTGAAGCAGCGTGCTGGCTTCGGCGGTTGCACTGGAGATGTAGTGATCCTTCCAAACGCCTGCCTGTACCCAGGCCGCGGCCTTGCGCCAGTCATCGCTGATCTTGACCTTGTTGCTGGCGGCGTCGTAGAATGCGGAGGGCTGGATGTCGGCCAGGACGAGGCGCATCAGTGCCCACTGGAAGTTCATACCGTACTGGACGATGTTCTTGGGGTCGAACTTGCTGCTGGTGGCGTCGTTACCGGCCTTGTCCACCGTAAGCATCTTGGCGACCTTGCCGAGGGTGGTGTAGTTCCAGTCGGCCTTGGTGCCGTCTGGGAAGGTGTACTGATCGCCAACTTTGGTGGGCGGGTATTTCAAACCGGCTTCGTCAAACAGGGCCGTATTGTAATACAGGATGCTTGGATAAACGGCGAAAGGAATGGCGCTGTAGCCGCCGTTGAGCGTCTGGTACAGGCTCAGTACCGACGGGTCAAACTGCGTCATATCGTACTTGTTTTTGTCAATGAGGGGTTTCAGGTCCATCCACTGGTCGGCCAGGGCGTTCGAGCCGCCGACGCCCACCGGGCCAGCGATGTCAGGGGCGTTGCCGGAGGCGATCAACGTCGTGATCGTGTCCATGGAGGTCTGGAAGTTGGCGCCAAACTGTACGGCCAGGGTGATGCCCTTGTCCTTGCCAACGCTGCTGTTGAATTCGTCAACAACTTTCTTTTCGGCGGCAATCTGCTGGTCATTGGTGCCTGTTCCCAGGCCGACGAACCAGTTGACTGTCACATTCGCTGCGCCGTGCGCCGGGGCGAGGCCGGCCATCATCGAGGCAGCAGTCGCGGCTGCAACTGCCAACGGAAGGAATTTACGTGCGAACTTATTCATCTGTTTCCTCTCTTAGAACACAAATTTCTGAAATGCGAACTGCGGACGAAGCGTTGAACGATCTTTAGCCTGGGCCAGCGTCACCTCCTTAGTTAGCTCGTTACTATCTATCCGCAAGGTTATGCGGATACCTCATCGGTTTTCCAAAGGCTGGAAATCCGCCAGGTTCAATATAGGAATGGAAAGGTAATATCTGCTACCCCAAGAACATAAGTCTTCTTGTTTTTCAATGAAGCGCTTCCTGAATACCGTATTCTTGAGAGCGCTCTCTAATTGAGGGTAGTGTAATCCTATCTGTTGCTTTTTGTCAAGTGAGGTCGCACACCCTTGCAGGCACATGAACTGGACGCCAAAGCGTTGGGTAGGCCAATGTCCTGACGTTGGGAACGTTCACAGTCCCCTTCCGGGTTTTGCGAACCCTGATAGTGCTCCTTACAAAAAGACAGTTAGTTAGTTGGGTTTACTAACTATCTTTGGGAAGTATATCGGCAGTTTTTGAAATTGTCAATAAGCTCTGAACGTTGCGCAGCCCGCTGCGCCTTCACGGCCTCTTCCTGCCTCGCTCATCTCCTGGAGTCTCTACTCCAACTGGATACGTGTCGCCTCCCCTCGCCCGCACGCGGGCGAGGGGCCGGAGGTGAGGGACTCCCAATTCAACCGTGATTCAAGTGGTTCAGTGCGCCGCAGCTCTCGCGGACAATCAGCTCTGTGGGCAGTATGACCCGATGCGCAGCCGTGATCCGCCCATCAATCAGATCTATGAGGCTTTGCACGGCCAGCCGCCCAAGCTCTCGAATCGGCTGGCGGACGGTGGTCAGGGAGGGTTTGAGCGTCGCTGCCGCAGGCAAATCGTCAAAGCCCACTACGGCCACGTCGCCGGGGATGGCGATCTGCTGCTCATGTAAGGCGCGGATAGCCCCAATCCCGATGAGATCGCTCCCCGCAAAGATTGCGTCTATCCCGGTGGAAATAAGTTGTCGCGTCGCCCAGTACCCGGCATCCGGCGAATAGTCAGCTTCGATCACCAGCGCCGGATCGAAGCCCTGCCGGGTCGTTTCTATAGCCTCTCTATATCCGGTCAGACGTTCTCTTGCCGAAATCAGGCTGGTGCGCCCGGTGATGTGTGCAATGCGCTGCCGTCCCAGGCGTACCAGGTGATTGGTCGCCATGCGCGCAGCGGCGATGTTGTCTATGTCAATGGTCAGCACTCCCGGTGTGCTGCTGTTGCCAATCATGACGACGGGCATCTTGCGTTCGACCAGCCGCTGCGCCAGGGTTTCGCCAGTCATGGACGAAATAATCAGTACGCCATCCATCATCTTGTAGCCAAGGATGCGTTTGTTGATGCGTTCGGTCTCTTCTGGCGTCGAACCGATCCATAGCGACATGGCATAGTCGGTGGGATTAATCCCCATCGAAATTCCCTCGAAGAGCAGATTGAAGTAGCCCTTCGAGAAGACCGATCCCAGGCCCTCCGGCTCCACAACGCCGATCACGTCCGTGCGCTGGCGGGCCAGCATCCGCGCCGCAGCGTTTGCCTGGAAGCCCTCACGTTCAATCACGGCCAGCACGCGACTCCGTATCTCTTCACGGACGTGCGGATAGCCGTTGATCACGCGGGAAACCGTAGATCGCGAGACTCCGGCAAGACGCGCGATTCTTTCCAGGTTCATACTATTCGCGCCGGTCACACGGCATCCCCTCTTTGGACAAAAAAATACAATAGATTTCAGAGACCATGCAAAGGTGCTGTTGAGCCGTACTAGTAGAGGGACGCATAAGACATAAGGTACAACCTCACCCCTGCTCACTCCGTTAGCTTCCCCTCTCCATAACATGGAGAGGGGATTGAAGGGTGAGGTTCATTGCCCCAGGTTTCATGCGTCAGTCTACTAGACCTCAGGAACGGCATTGTTGTGGAAAACACCCTGGCAAAAGGCGAAACTATCTTTCGGGATACGCTGCTGTGTGGGGTAATCCACATAAACAATGCCGAAGCGCTTTGAGTATCCAAAGCCCCATTCAAAGTTGTCCATCAGCGACCATACGAAATAGCCCCGCAGGGGCACACCTATCGCAATGGCCTGGTGTGCAGCGAGAAAATGTTCGCGCAGGTAGGAAACACGGCGCGGGTCGTGAACCTGCCCATTCTCGACGTGATCGGGGAAGGCGCAGCCGTTTTCGGTGACGTACATCGCCTTCGGATGGTATTCGCGGTGGACGTTCACCAGCAGTTCGCGCAGCCCATCCGGATACACTTCCCAGCCCATTTCTGTATGTTCAGCGCCCTCGATACGGAGATCGCGTGATTTCGTGATGTTGGTAGCCGTGGGATCGTCCGCGATGACGCGCCGGCTATAGTAGTTGACGCCCAGGAAGTCCAGCGGCGTTGCAATGATCTGCATATCGCCGTCCTGAATATCGGGAACATGGCTGCCGTAAAGGGCTATCATATCGGCAGGATAGACTCCCTTGAAAAGCGGATCGGCAAACCAGCGGTTGATCTGGCTGTGAACACGCTCCGCTGCCGCGCGATCCGCGTCGGAGTCGCTGGCCGGGTGAACTGGACTCATATTCAGTACAATGCCGACTCTCGTGTCTGGCCCCGCGTTGGCCCGCAGAATCGGCACGGCAAGGCCATGTCCCAGGTACACATGATGCGAGGTCTGGTTGGCCTCCCCGTAGGTCTTATCGGTGTGACCGGGCGCGTGACGGCCATCGAAATGGCCGGTATGCGCAATGCAAATCGGCTCGTTGAAGGTCATCCAGTCCTTGACCCGGTCTCCCAGCCGCTTAGAGACCACGCGCGCGTATTCTGCGAAATGGTAGGCCGTATCCCGGTTGCGCCAGCCGTTGACATCCTCAAGCGCCTGGGGCAAATCCCAGTGATAGAGTGTGGCAAAAGGCACCAGTCCAGCCTTGCATAATTCATCTACCAGCCGGTCGTAAAATGCCAGCCCGGCCTCGTTAACCTTCCCTTTGCCGCCCGGAATGACACGCGGCCACGCAATCGAAAAGCGATAGGTGTTTATGCCCAGGTCGGTCATCAGGCGCACGTCGTCGGTGTAGCGATGGTAGTGATCGCAGGCCACATCGCCGGTGTCCCCGTTATGGGTCATGCCAGGCGTATGCGAGAAGCGATCCCAGATTGACTCGCCGCGCCCGTCCTCGCGCACGGCGCCCTCAATCTGGTACGACGCGGTGGCCGTTCCCCATTGGAAACCTGCTGGAAATGATACGGTCATATTTTCCTCAAAAGGTTACAGAAGACTCAAAATGGAAGTTGGTGTATTATCTATTGTGATCGCTCTCAATCCAATCTATCTAAAACAATAGAGCAGAGTCAGAGGGTTGTCAAGAATTTGCCACCTGGGTATTTAGTGGGAGGGGCCGCGTTTTGCAGCGCTCGGATGTCATAGATTTGGCCTTAGATTGCAACCCCTCTCAGGTGCGTATTTTGGCGTGATGCGTTGGCGATTGAAACGAAGATTTCAATCCCTGAAATTTTTGTATCCTGCAAGTAGTTCATCACGAAAAGATAGGAGTTCTTCTAACGATGCGTTTTGGTCATTTTGACGATTCCCGGCGGGAGTACGTGATCACGACTCCCAAGACCCCTTATCCCTGGATCAATTACCTGGGCACGGATGATTTTTTCTCCCTGAATCTCGCACCAGGGGGGCGGCTACTGCTTCTACCGCGACGCGCGTCTGCGCCGCCTGCTGCGCTACCGCTACAACAACATTCCAACCGACGACGGCGGGCGCTATTTCTACATTTATGAAAACGGCGACTTCTGGTCTCCGACTTATTTGCCGGTGAAGCGAGAGTTGGACGATTATGAATGCCGCCACGGCCTGGGCTATTCGGTCATCACCGGCAAACGCGGCGGCCTGGAGGCTGAAGTCCTGTATTTTGTGCCGCGCGGCGCCAACGCGGAGATCCATCAGGTCACGCTCAGGAACCAGTCCTCGGAGACCCGCAGCGTCACCCTGTTTTCGTTCGTCGAGTTTTGCCTGTGGAACGGTTACGACGATATGACGAACTTTCAGCGCAACTTCAGCACCGGCGAAGTCGAGATTGACGGCAGCACGATCTACCACAAGACCGAGTACCGCGAACGGCGCAATCACTTCGCCTTCTATCACGTCAATGCGCCACTGGCAGGCTTTGACACGGATCGCGAGTCCTTTGTCGGGCTGTACAACGGCCTGCACGAAGCCCAGGCCGTCTCCCACGGCAGATCTAACAACTCGGTAGCCAGTGGGTGGTCGCCAATTGGCTCGCATAGCCTGGATGTCACGCTGAAGCCGGGCGAGGAAAAGGCGTTCGTCTTCATACTGGGCTACGTCGAAAACGCGCAGGACGAAAAATGGGAGCGTCCCGGCGTGATCAACAAAATCCACGCGCGTGAAATGATCAGCGCATTCTCAACTACCGAGCAGGTGCAAAAGGCGCTGGACGACTTGAA
>DATGFK010000014.1:0-9006 GCA_035309185.1 Aggregatilineales bacterium | reverse complement strand
GTCGGTTTGCGAGGCTGGCTGCTCTATACGGCCAGGGGCGACAAAGTCTTCGTCCGCTTCGGAAGGGCGCTGTGGCAGCGCTTCCAACTCGTCAATCTCCGCCTCTTCGTAGCGCGAAGGCTGCGCCGGAGCGCGGATAGGTGGCTTCAGTTCGGCGACAGGTGCAGGCGCCGGAGGACGCTGTGAGGTCGTCGCGGGAGCCGTTCCGGGCGATGCCTGGGATTGAGCGCCCTCGCGCGGTGGAATACGGCCTGTAATGCGTCCAAGCATGAATTTGCACGCTTCGTGACGCCCGGTGGGAACCGACAGAGTATTGTACGTGGTAATGATGGCTGTTAGCTCGTCCACCAGGGCATGGTGCTCCGGCTTCTTGGCCTGGGCATGAGCATCGGTAGCCCAATGCTCGGCAAAAGACTGCAATCCGCCGATGACTGCCTTGTCCTGATAGCCGGTATCCTGTTCGAGCTTGAGAACTTTAACCAATGTTTCAAGTGCTGATGGCATGGGAAGGTAAGATGTCCCTGTCTATCTCGTATAGCGTACTTTTTTGGTCTTGCTAACTGACTTTCCGAACGGTTGCCACACCCAACGCATTGGGGCCAACGTGGGTGCCGATAGCGGTTGTAATGTCTACCAGGATTGTATTCTCAGGCGCGATGTCGCTGAGCCGTTCGCGCAGGGCTGCTGCCCCGTCGGGATAGTTGGTATGCAGCACAGCCAGACGTTCCAGGGGAGCCTGCGCATGGGCCAAATCTATCAGACTTTGCAGCCCCCTGGACATGGTCCGCGCCCGTTGCAGTGTGGTGACGATCCCGTCGTTCACTTCGATGATGGGCTTGATTTGAAGAAGCGTACCCAGACTTGCCACAAGTGTACTGACCCGACCACCCCGCCGCAGGTATTCGAGTGTGTCAATGACCGCGTACAGGCGAACCCGATCCCGCGTTCGCAGCGCAGCCGCGATGACCTCTTCGAGTCCTGCCCCGCGCTCTGCTGCTTCCGCCGCAGCCGACACCATCCAGCCTAAGGCCATGCTGACCTGACCACTATCCACAACCGTGACTCGTTTCGGATCCACTTCTTCGGCGGCAAGGCGCATTGTATTATAGATGCTGCTGAACTGAGACGCCACTGAAAAAGCGACCACATGTTCTGCACTCTTGAGCTGCCGCCGATATAGCTCCTGGGCGAGACCCGGCGCGGGCGCGGACGTAGATGGCAAGCCCTTTCCGGAGGCCAATCGCCGGTAGAATTCCGCACGAGTGAGGGAGACACCATCGTCGGGAAAGCTTTCCTCGCCAAAGTTGACGAAGGGCGTCAGCACCGGAATATCCCAGCGGGCGAGCCAATCCGCGGGAAGATCGGTTGTGCTGTCTACGACGAGCTTTACCCTTGGAGCCATAAATCGTCGTCTCCCTCGACATCCTCGGCCAAAGACCCTTCCTTCTCGAAAACCACGATGCCGGTTGCGTCCGGGCCGACGAATGTCCCGAGTGAAGGGCCATAAACCATGTGCGGGAAAGAACGGGCCGAATATTCGAGGGTCAAGCGTTCGCGCAGCATTCGCGTCTGGTCGGTGACGTGCGGCGTGTTTTGCAGGATCACCAGGCTCTCGACCTCGGTGAACTCGGCAACAAACTCGACCAGTTTATCCACAGCTTGCGCGCGTGTACGCACCTTTTCCATCGTAATCAACTGGCCTTCTTCAATGGTCAGGAAGGGCTTGATTCCGAGCATTCCACCCAGAATGGCCTGCGATTCGCTGACCAAGTCATTGTGCTGCAAGTAGGCCAGCGATTCCACGAAAAAGATGGCATAAATACGAGTGACCATTGCCCGCACTTTATGCACAATCTCGTCGAGCGAATTGGTCTGCTCGGCCAGCTTTGCCGCCGCTTCGACCAGCAGGCCCAGGCCAACGGACGCGGTCTGCGAATCCACGACGGCGATCTCACAACGGCCCAGCAGGCTTTGGGTGGCATTCCTGGCATTTTGCCAGGTTGTATGCATCGAACGCGAGAGATGGATGGATAGCACCCTATCCGTTTCCCGGTGGAGACGGGCATAGATATCCGTGAACTGTTCAACGGACGGAGCAAAAAGCGTGGGTGGGGTTCGGCTGTCGGACATCAGCTTGAAGAACGACGCCGAATCCAGATCAATACCCTCTCGGTAAGTTCGGGAGCCGATCTGGATAGTCAATGGAACGACGGCGATCTTGTAGCGTTCTACCACCGTTGGATCGAGAAATTGCGCAGAGCTATCGGTAACAATCCGGACTTGGCCCGCCATACACCCCCAGGATTAAGGCAAAAAACAATCTACCAATTAAGAGGGTAGATTGTACCAGGAATCGGGCCAAATTGCTGTTAATCGGGTTACGAAGCGTTTAGGCGCTACACCACCGCCGGGAAACGTTCGCCCACGCGGGTCTGGATCGTGCCAAGCGAGGCGTAAACCGCAGCCCGTACCTGATCGTCCTTGTCACGCAGGGCGTTGTACAGCGGCTTAAGCGCCGGGACGTGGCCCAGGTTCGCAAGAGTCTGCGCGGCGGCAATGCGATCAGGCGGTTCGCCTTCCTGCAAGACCCGGATCAGCACCTGACGAGCGTTCTGTCCGGCGGGCACGCCTTCACCCTTCTTGGCAGTCCACGAGATCAGCCAGGGTAAGGCATCTGCTTCCGGTTGACGCAGCGCGCCTTCGGATTCCAGGCCTTCAGCCTGCCGGAATGCCTCCTCGGCGGCGTTGCGTACAAACCATTCCGCGTCTTCCAGGAGTGCTCGATATAGCAGCGAAAGCGCCCAGGCCGCTTTGATGCGCGATAGCCCAAAGACGGCGGCGCGCCGAACCAGCATGTCGGGTGAGGTCACACCGTCGCGCAGGATCGCATGTCCTTCGCCGGGGACAGCCGCCAGCGCCTCGGCTACCGCCTGCCGGAGCGTTTGATCGCCCTCAAGCAGCCCGCCGACCATCGTTTCGAGTGCGGCTTCGGTGCCGATGGCGCCGAGTGCCATACCGGCGGCAAGCTGTACATCAGGTGTACCGTCTGTCAACATCGGTCCCAGGTCTTTGATGGCATCGGTTTCCCCAAGCGCGCCCAGGCCTACGCAGGCCAGCCGCCGGACTTCCGGATCGGTGGAGCGAAGCGCCTGGCGCAAGATGAAGAGAATATTCTTATCGCGCGAGGCGACCAGGGCCGCCATTGCCCGTTCGCGGATCACCGGGAACTGGTTGGGAGTCAGCAAGGCAGCAGTCAGGCGCTTGAAGACTTCAGCACGCCAGGGCGCGTTGGGCGCTCCGTCAGGCAGCCAGTTGACCAGGCTGAATAGACCGCTGTAAAGCAAGTCCGGTGATGTGCCCAGGCGCTGCGTGACGGCCTCGGTCATGGGCAGTTTGATCGCGGCAAAGCCGAAGGCTTCGTCCCAGGCCGGGTTTGCCAGGGCGACGCTCAAGGTTGCCGGGTCAGCAGACCCAAGCGTTTCACTGGCAAGAAAAGCCGTGATCAGGGGATGGGAGAATGTGTAGCCATTCCCCGGCCAATCTACCATGAGCCGGGATTGGTTGAGCAATTTGTTCAGGGTGTCATCTAGATTGGACGCCACTTTTCCATCTGCGGCGGCAAGCTCCTTGATGCGGTCACGGGAGACTGGTGCGCCCTGGTGATCGAGAATTTCGGCGGCGACTCTGTCGAGCAAGGGCCGTATCTCGGCGGTGCCGAGGCGGCGGCGAATGTAGGCATCATACCAACCCAGGCGGCCCACATCCTGCTCATCGCCGGAGAAGGCTGCCCAGACTTTTAACAACACATCGAGCGGTAAACGCCCACGATTGGCCGTCATCACGCGCCTCATGATCTGTTCGTCGGGCGCAGGCGCAGGCTTGCGCGCCGTCCCGGCGATGGTCGGCCAGGCCGCGGCAAAGCGATTCACGAAGCGGCTGTAATCGGCGTCGTTCCAGACCCGCAAATAGATCGGCGTCAGGCCAGCATTGAGCAGGGGATCGAAACCCACAGCCGGGCCGGTGACCACGACAAAATTATTCGGGTAGATGGCAAGGAACTCCCGCAGCCAGACCAATTTTTCGGCGCGTTCCTGGGGAGCCAGTTCTTCGTAACCATCAATCAGGACAAGACAAGTACCGGCTGTCAGACGGTTATAGACCATACGCGGCAAGGTGCTGGCGGTGATGGGATTGGCGCGGCGCTGCATCGCTTTGACCAGCGGTTCGGCAGGGTCAAGCGCTTTGGTGGTGGGTTTGGCGGCTTTGTCCGCACTTTTATCTCCCGCAGGTTGCGCCGTCTGTACGCCAAACGATTCGGGCAGCAAATCAATATCGCGCAAGTGCACCAGGATGGGCATCAACTGATCGAAGGCTGCCATTGAATGGGACGTGTCGGCCTTGTCAGTGTCGCGCTGTTTGGCCTGTTGCAAATGCTCGATAGCTCGCTGCTGCGTTTCTCGGCGCTGCTGAATAAACTTTTCCCGTTCGACGGGCGACATGTCTTTGGTTTCGTCGGCGTAGATTTCATCGGACATCACATCAATCGATTCGACGCCGATCTGTCCGGTGGCGATCAGGCCAATGAGGGCCAATGCGGTACTCTTGCCACTGCCCGGCAGGCCGAGCAGCGCAAGGTGTGTCTCCCCGGCGCGCAAATCGTGAACGCTCAGGGTTTCCAGGTTGTAGGGCGCGTAAGACGTTGGTAGATCATGTACCACGGGAATAACGTGGAACACACCCAGTTTCTCGGACTCCGGATCAACCGGTTCGTAAGCGCGTAAGAAGCGCGGCTCGACGTAAATCTCAGCCAGGTCTACCACATCGCCCGCGACATGATAGCTGCCCAAAGTCTTGAGTAAATCGTTGTAATAACGCACCTCTGAACTGTTGGTAATAAACTTGCGCGTCGCGCCAGCCTGGCTTTCGGCAGCCTGCCGGAGCGACGTAATTCGATCTCGCATTCGGAACAGGACATATCCAAGCACTGCCGCAACCACGAAGCCGATCAGAAATGAGGCAAAATCAAAGTGCATAGTCCATTACTCCATCCGCCTGTTCAATTCGCAGCTAACGTGTAGTCAGGATTCGCCCACAGCTCGCGCAGGTCACAATCTGGTTGCCCTGGCGAACCTGCTGGGCGATCATTGAAGTCTGTTCAACACCGCAGGTCTTGCAGCTATCACCGACCAGGAGTGCAACAGGCTGCCCGCGCTTTTTGGGGCGCAGTGCTTCGTAAGTTGCCAGCGGCGCCGGTTCGATCTCCGTGGCGAGACCCTTGCGGCGCATGAGGAGATCGGCAAGTTCCGCGTCAAGGCGTTTCTTTTCGCCCAATAAATCTACCTGAGAACCTGCCCAAAGCGCCTGGGCTGCGTCAAGTACCTCCCGCGCGCCAGCCACAGTTTTTTGACCTTCCTCGACCCGCGTCATAGCGTCCAGCATTTCGTCTTCGAGCTGGCTCTGGTGGCGTTTAAGTGAGTCAATTTCGTTTTGCAGATCGCTCATCTCTTTGGGGTTTTTGATGTTCCCGCTGTAAAGACTCTGCTCGGCAGCATTGGCTTTCTGGGCGAGGCTTTGAATTTCCAGATCGAGATCGCGGGAACGCACCTGCCACGGGTTCAACTCTTTGTTGGCTGCATCCAGGCTTTCAGTTGCTTTTACGACTTCCGGGTTCGTCCCCAGGGTGCGATCAATTTCGGCGAGGCGAGTCTGCCGCTGAGAGATCTCCAGGTCAAGGATTTGCAACTGATACAGCAAGCTCGATTGGTTCTGGGACATGATCGAAAGGATAGCCTTTGCGAAATTTATCGTAATTCAGGACAATGGTAGGGTAATTAATCCATGAGCGTTTGAGTTTTATCACGCTATTTTAAGTATACTACGCAGGGTCAGCTCAGCAAACCAAAGGTGATGTTCTGGCACCAGATTCACGGAACATAGTCGAGAGGTCGAGTATGCGACGAGACATTTCGCCCAGCATTGCACCATCAGAGTGGCGATGGGTAATCATCTTTAGTGGCTTGCTGGTCGCCATCACATTGCTGCCTTACGCCTGGGCCTTCGCCAGCAATTCGCCCTCCGATTACTGGGTATTCATGGGCATACTCGTCAACCCGAAGGACGAGGCCAGCTACCTGGCAAAGATCAACGAGGGCGCGCAAGGCGCCTGGCTTTTTACGCTGCCGTACACCGCAGAAAATCAGACTGGCGCGGCAATCAATGAGTTCTACCTCCTGCTGGGACACATTGCTCGGCTCACTGGCCTGTCTTCCCTATTGATGTTCCACATCTCGCGGCTTGTGACGGGCTTTGTCATGTATCTGTCATTTTATTATCTGGGCAGTGTGATCTGGCCCCGACTAAGGCCAAGGCGGCTATTTTTTAGTTTGCTGGCCGTAGGTTCGGGCCTGGGTTGGCTGTACCTGGTGCTTTTTGGGCGCGTCGCTGCGCCCGCCACCATCTCGACTTCCACCGATTTTGTAGTGCCCGAGTCCATCCCCTTTTACTCAACGTTTACCAATCCGCATTTCCCCCTGGCTATCGCACTGATTGCCCTTCTGGCGGCCTATTTCGTGACCGCCTTCCGCCCTGGTTTTGAAGATCAACCCGGCTTTGCCAACGGCGGATTAACCGTCGCGGCCTTGACGATTGCACTGGCTATCGTACAGCCGCAGGGCCTTGTGCCGATTGCTGCTGGGCTGTGCGTTTACGTCGTCGTTCTGGCGATCCACGAACGGCGTATCCCGTGGCGTGAGATTAACTGGGTTACGCTGGTTATCTTGCCTGCATCGCCTTTCTTTGTGTATTACTTTGCACTGACCCTGGAGAATCCCGCGATTCGCATTTGGAACGCGCAGAATAACACGCCGTCTCCGCCCATCATCAACTATCTATTCGGATTCGGGTTGCTGCTCATCGTCGCTATTCCGGGTATCATTCGGGCGATCCGTCATTTTGAGCGCGACGGGGATCAGTTCATGGTCGTTTGGCTGATCGTCAATGCGCTCGCCTTGTATGCGCCGACGAACATTCAACGCCGGTTTGCGATTGGTCTCATTATCCCAGTTGTGTACTTTGCCGTTCGCGCCCTTGAAGACTATTGGTTTCACCGCATTAAAGTACCCTGGCGCGACGCGGCGCTGGTCGCCCTATACGTATTTATCGTGCCGAGTAATATCCTGGCCTTGAGTATCCCGCTCTTTGCCGTTTTCCAGCCCAGTGCGGGGATTAAAGCCCAGTCGTTGCTGTACCGGCCAGAAGCAGAAGCTGTTCAGTGGCTGGCTGCTAACGGCAGCGCCGGGGATGTTGTCCTGGCTCCAGCCAACGTCAGCGTCTGGATGCCCGCCTACAGCGATCTGCGAGTAGTGTCCGGCCACGACTACGAGACCCTCAATTATGTGGAAAAACAGGCTGCGGTGGACGCATGGTATAAGACCGGACAAAATTGCCAGGAATTGCTTGCCACAAATAGCGTTCGTTACGTCGTAAGCCAGTATTCGCCGCCGCCCACGATCCTGGATGCTGCGAGTTCAAGCAGCGCGGATAGCACAAATACGACGATCACCGCGAATAATACGAACAATGCGTGTATACAAACACTGGGCGAACCGGTGAAGTCACTGGACGGTGTTGACATCTATGCAATCCCGTAGCTGGATTGCCCTTAGAAGCCGTCCAGAAATTGCATTTGCTGCGCTGCTGATTGTGTTAACCGGCGGATTGCTCCTGGGAGTTGGGTTGGGGGCAAATGCCTTACCTTTTCCCCTCCAATCCACATTTTCGGATGCGGCTATCACCCATTGGCCCAATGCGTTGTTTTTCCAGCAGTCGGTTCGCGCCGGGTATTGGCCCTTGTGGAACAACCTGTTGATGAGTGGCATCCCTTTTGCCGCTGATCCACTGAGCAAGGTCTGGTATCCACCGCAGTGGCTTGCCATCATTTTGCCCGTCACGACGCACTTGAACCTGATGATCTGGCTACACTTGATCCTGGCCGGGCTGGGAATGCGTGCCCTGTGCCGCCGACTCGGCCAGAATGACGCGGCATCTTCGATCTGCGGGCTGGCTTACGCAGTAACACCGCGTTTGCTGGCGGCAACAGGGGCAGGCCACATGGATATTGTCTATGTAGAAGCCTGGTTCCCGTGGGTATTGTGGGCCATAGATTTCGCCATCAGCGCGCCGGTAAGCCTGCGCGTTCGGGCGGCTGTCGTCGGCTGTATTGGCGCGCTGTCCCTCCTGGCCGATCTGCGAATCAGCGTTTTCAGTTTCGCCTTCGGCGCAGCCTTCGCCTTTTGGCGAACCCGAAGGGCGGAGGCCGGCAAGATTAAGATTAGGGGCGTCGCGGCGGCGTTATTGATCGGGCTGGTGCTCACTGTTGGCCTCACCGCCGTGCAGTGGATACCCCTCGTTGCGCTCCTATCCTCTCTGTCTCGCGGCGACCTGACCGCGCAAGGCGCTGCGGTCTATTCCTTGCAACTCGCGCAATTGATCGGGCTGCTGTACCCGGATCGTTTCGGATTCCATGAGACGATGGTCTATGTCGGAATCGCTGTCCTGGCGCTGGCGATGATGGGCTTTGCACAGAATCCGCGCCGCCACTTGTTCTGGCTGGTCATCATGCTGATTGCTGGATGGTATGCGCTGGGCGATCAGGGGATTCTGTGGCCTGCGCTGGCAAGGGTTATTCCGGGCGTTGTGTGGCTCAGAGTGCCTTCACGTGCCTGGATTGTAGTGGTTGTGTGCCTGATTGTCCTGGCAGGCTATGGAATCGACACAATCCTGGAAGGACTGCACGCTGGAAGCAAAGGGCCATTGCGTTCTGGCTCTATTTTGATCGTGTGCGGAATTCTATTTGGTTTGGCAGCGGCGAGTTTGCCTTTGAGGCCTGGCGCGGGAATCGAAACAGCGCTGACCTTACTCATTCTCGGCTCAATGCTGATGTTCTGGCGATATATTCCGATAATATCTCTTATCAAAACCACAAAGGACGTAGCTTCCAACTCTCTC
>DATGFK010000013.1:0-7581 GCA_035309185.1 Aggregatilineales bacterium | reverse complement strand
TCACGCCGCGCCCGGACGCGACTCGCATCTGGCTTGCGCCCGCTGTTCCGAGCGCATTGGCGGATGCGTTCACGCCGCTCTTGAGCACTGGATCATTTACGCTTGCCGACGAGGCGACGGCTCAGGTCAAAGTGCAGGCATCGCTCTCCTCTGAAGCCAGTCTCAGCAGCCAGTGGATTTATGCGCCGGTGGCCGCTTTCCCGACCATCGCCGACGACGTGAAGTGGAGCGACGTGCAGCGCTACTGGCAGGGCGATGGCGCTGCCCTGGCCTACCTGAGCGGGAACAGCCAGCCGCCGGTCTTCGTGGCGGACTCGGCAACCGTCGCCGCCCTGACTATGCTGCTCGGCCTCCCCGCGCCCACCGTGAAGATCGATCAAGTTGCGCCGGAGGCCGTCGCCCCGACGCTGTGGCTGCATCGTCCCGCCGCCTGGGGAATCGTTCCTTTTGACCAGCTTGACCCGGCCATGAAGGTATTGACACTCGATAGCCGCGATGTATTTAAGCGCGATCTTGACCTGGGCGGCTATCCTTTGGAGCAGCACTTCAGCCTGAGCGGCGATCCGGCGCGGGTGGCGGCAACCACCAATGCCGTTAAGACTGCCGGAAGCTGGCAGGCGACCAATCGCGACCTGTCGAAAATGACCATCCTGGTCATGACCGGCACCACGGCCATGACTCGCGCCACTGCCTATCGCATGGAGACAGAAGGGATCACGTACCCGGCCCGCGACATCGCGCCGTTTATGGCGGACGCGGATTTTGTCCACGTCAGCAATGAGGTCGCCTTCGCCACCGACTGCCCCTATCCCAATCCGAACTATACCGAAGGCACCGATATGAAGTTCTGTTCAAAAGACAGCTACTTCGACCTGCTCAATTCCATCCACGCCAACATCATCGAACTGACCGGCAATCACGAGGAAGACTGGGGGCCGGACGCCCTGAACCACACGCTTGACCTGTACGACTCGCATCATCTGCCCTACTTCGGCGGGGGGCGTAACGCCAGCGATGCGCGGAAAGCGCTTATCGTCAACAACGATGGCAACACGATTGCCTTTATCGGCTGTAACCCCGTCGGGCCGGAAGGCGATTGGGCCACGGATACCTATCCCGGCGCGGCCAAGTGCGATGATGCGTTTCTCGCGCAGGAGATTCCACGGCTGAAAAGCGTCGCCAACGTCGTGATCATGACGCTGCAATATGTCGAGTATTACCAGTACGATGCGCCCGACGACCAGGTGCAATATTTTCACAAGTTTGCCGACCTGGGCGCTGACCTGGTGATGGGCAGCCAGGGCCATTGGGCGCAGGGCTTCGCCTTTACCGACCATACCTTCATCCATTATGGCGTGGGCAACCTGTTCTTCGACCAGATGGATCAGCCTGGCACGCGCCAGATGTTCGCCGACAAGATCATCATCTACCGGGGCAAGCACATCGGCACGGTGCTGTTCACCGGCCTGCTGGAAGACTATGCCCGTCCGCGCCCGATGACGAGCGACGAGCGGGCCAGCTTGTTGCAGACGATCTTTAAGGCCAGCGGCTGGTGAGGGAAACGGTTATTTTGATCCTATCAGCCATTTGCGGTCGCTGTGGCAGAGCTGCCCGATGAAGCTGACTCCAAACAAGCATCGTATGTCTCTATAAGGTTGGGTAAGTCACCGATAAGATCTTTTTCCCACTGAGGTACGAATACCCAATCGCGCCGAATATGATCGGCATCGGAAAAGTCATACCATGCTGCTACTTTCCAGGCATTATTTTCGCGTTTCATGACGTAAACTCTGTCGCCAAATAAAGGTTCATCGGACTTAACATAGTTTCCGTCAACAGTGACCTCGTCGAAATTCAGCGTTTCGCACGAAAAAACTTCCAATTGGCTTGCCGAGTAGTCAGCAACTTCCAATCCTTTGATCGTATTCGACTTTAGGATAGATACGGAACTATCTAAGGCCAAGGCGCTCATAGCCGATTGAAGCTGCGTTAATTCATGGCCCGTAGCAACAGCGGAAAGCCGTTCAGGATTCAGATAAGTCGCGACTGACCAGTTGGTGTCAATAAACGCCTGTATGGCTTGACGGACTTCAGCGCCATGAGCCACAGTCAAGGTAGTTTCGGTTGCGTGCGCCGCTGCGTAAGTCGCACGTGCTTTGGGCCCACCGAATGCGTTATCGAGAGTGAAAAATATAGCGGCTGCCGCGATACAACTCAATGACCCACAGATGAATATGGGCGTCAGGAGACTCAATATAAAGATAAAAAGAGGCTGTTGCTTTAGGTTCTGTTGGGGTCTTGCTTCCATATCCTTATCCTACCCCAAACATGTATGTCAGCGATGCTCAAAAGGATTCCAACCACTTCAGCGCTTCATCAGGATCGCCAAAGACCTCAATCGTTAAGCCCTGCTTGGCATAGGCATTGATGAATTGCTGCATGTTCATTTTCCCAAAAACTTTGTCCGGCAGCACGATGGCCCAGTATTTCCAGCCCGCCTGGAACACTCGCGGAAACCAATCTTTTTGCGCCCATTCGGTATCCGAGGCTGGTAAAGTGGAATTTTTTCTATCGTCAGACAGCCATTTTCCGGCGCCATTCTTCTTGAATATTTCGAGGCCCTTGTTTAAGAGTTCACGGAAATCATCACCGTAAATAGCTTTATGGAACTGATGATGCACAATCTTCTTGTCAGTATGGTACCAGAGGGTCACAGATTCGTTGTCAATGATGGTCGTCGTGGACATGATAGCATCTCCTTGGCTTGGAAAGGTTTCAAAGTGTCACTCATTGCCTCAAAATTGATGGCGACCTGGTTTTAGTGTTTCAATGCGTGTGACACAGATTTGAACTTTGCCTCCAACTTCGGAAATCTTCCGCAGATTCATTAATTGCGAAATTTCAGGTCTGTGCGAATTACCGATCAAGAGCGGCCTATCCGTATTGACAGACTTTACGGTCAAAAACGGATTATGCCCAACTCATACGGATTCCTGGTGATTAGCTGCGGTATTATTCTGGTCGTTGAGCCGGGGAACTAATCCCTCGGCTCAGCAAACGAAGAGCCTTTTTGCGGAATCCGTATCATATCAGGGCGAATGATCCGCACGGCTTGTTGGAATTTTGGCATCACGGCGCGTGGCAAACATTCCAGGTACAATGGCTAAAACTTTGAGACTCAAGGGGGTTGTATGAATCGGGTCATGGTCATGGTTGGCGCTGTGTTGATGGTCATTGCGTTTTTAATCCTGGGTGTATTTGTCATCGCACCCGCAGTGTTCAGTCCACTGGACAGCGCACCGCTGCTCAAAAATGTCTTGCAAAGCGTCATATGTAAGCAGGGCGAGGCACTGACCGCCAGTTATTCAGAATATGACACGCCGACGAGCACCACGCGCAGCACCGATCTCACCTGTGTGAATAACGAAAAACAGGGTCGCGATGTGAGCGGCGCGGTGATCGGCATTGGGTTGGTCGGCTATCTGGTTCCATTCCTGGGTGGCCTGTTTCTGACCATGATCGGGGCAAATAGGGCCAAAAGCGCGGCAATGGGCCAGTCTGGCTGGCGGGGCACCTATCAGCAAGACCTGGCCTACCTGGCCTCCAAACGGGGCAACCCTGCTGCTTTCAGCGCCAACATTGCGCCGGGCGGGAATATGACCGTCATCGGGCCGGATGGGTTGCCCCACGCGAAGGGGCTTGACGCCAGCGGGCATCAAACTCTTGCGCACCGGCTTAGCGAACTTAAGGACGCCTTCGACTCGGGCTTGCTGACTCAGGAGGAATACGACGGCAAGCGCAAAGAACTTCTCAAAGAGGTTTGAGGCAGAATCCGCATTATTGACTTATACGGTTTGGCGCTCGCTTCCCCTCTCCATCAAATGGAGAGGGGATTGAGGGGTGAGGTTGACTACGCTTACGCAGCGGGAGGCGTACCCTGCGGCCCCATTGGCAGCGGGTTCGCTACAAAGGCTGACACGGCCTTATCCACCTGCGGGCCAAGCTGATCGGCCTGCGCCTGGGTGAGGATACCATCGGTCACATCCTGCGCCAGCGCGTCCTTATAGGCCTTGCTCAGCGCGGCGCTGACCGTGTTGACGTCAACGTTCTGCGCCTTGGCTACGTCACTGACGGCTTTGCCCAGCGGGGTGATCAGGGTTTTCACCAGGTCGGCGCACTTTATGTTCAGCGCGGTCGCCGCGACTGCGTACTGCTTGACGCGGTTGAAGAGTCCCCCGCCGAGTCCACCAAAACCGCCGAACCCACCGGGGCCGCCACGGCCACCTGCGCCTGGGCCACCGGCGTTTCCGGGAGCGGGCTGTGTCGCCGCCGCGCCGGACTGCCCACCGGCTGACTGTTGCAGCAGGAAGTTGATCGTGCTGATGTCAGGGAAGGCATTTGCCGCAGCCTGTCCAAAACCGCCCTGGCCTCGGCGCGGCCCGCCGTTATCGGGGCCGCCATTGCCGCCACCGTTACCCGGCCCGCCTGCATTGCCAGGGCCACCGGCTGCGGGTGTGCCGGGCGCGGGAGGCGTGGCTTCAAGAACAGCCGCCTCGTCTTGCGTCATGACGCCATCTTTAACCGCCTGGTCAATATCGGTCTTGCGGGCGGTCTCGTAGGCTGTCAGGGCGGCCTGCATATCGCCGTTGGCGCTGGCAGCAATGGCCTGCAACGGCTGCCCGGCAACAATCCCCTTGCGAATATCTACCACGTTCAAGTTCAGGGCCTTGGCGACGATACTGGCGTAATCCGTCGTGGTGCAGGCATTGAAGGCCTGCGCATCAATGGATGGCCTCCGGAAGCCCGGCCCGCCTGGCCCTTGAGCCAGGGCGGTCTGCGCGCTGCCCAGCGCCAGCGCGATCACCATTGCGCCGCTGCTGGCAAACACAGCCAGCGACGGCAACTTGACAAATTTCATTCCACAATCCTCCATAATGGTTCAGGTTCGCTTTACACAACTTTGATAGTAGGCACAACTTGTAGCGGAGATATGAAGACGAGATTAATGCGAGGTAAGTGCGATCTTTGCCCCGGCGATCATTTCTGTCCCGCCGGGATAGCCAGACTGGTATATAATTGAATTATCCGATGCCTGGGCTGGAAAGTAGATAGTGGCTATGTTTGTCCCTGACCATGATGGACGGCCCGCTAGAAGTATCCCTCTCCGCTTGCTGGATCGTTTCCCCTGGCTGAGCGCAAGCCATCCAATCGTCGCGCGCGAAACTAAATTTCATCGCTACCAGCATCCGCCCTTTATTCGCAAACTGTCCGATCCGTGGTCAATGCTGGGTTACGCGGCAATCCTGCACGGCTGCCTGTTCTTCATTGCCATTCTTAGCGTCCAACACCTGGCGCCCTCGTTAACGCCCGTTTTCTTACCGTTCCTGACGCCTTTCGGCACGCTGCTGACCTTTGCCATGCTGCACTCGATCCTCTATTGGACGATGCTGATTGGAGTCTCACACTTTACGCTCAAGTCCGTCGGCCAGGATCTGAACAGTGGCACCTGGCAGGAACTCCGCCTCACTGCCCTGCGGGGCGGAGATATTCTGAAAGGGAAGGTCGTCGCGGCTTTCCGAAGTTGGTGGCCCACTTTGCGAATTCTGGCCCTGACGCGGATGTTGGGGCTGCTGATCGTCCCGCTGGCCGCTATGGTGCAGCAGCAGTATGACAGGCCGCCGCTGGTTGCCTTGAACTTCGTGGGCGCAATGCTGTTCATCGTCCAGCCCTTTGTGGACGCCTTCATGGTCTGCGGTCTGAGTGCCCTCAGCGTCACCGTGATTCGCAGCGCGCTGTGGGCCAAAGTTGGGGCGTATGCGCTTGGCGCACTGGCCTATGGCCTGTTGAGCGGGTTGAGCAGCCTATGGCTGATGTTCAAAACGCCGATGGGAGCCTTTGCCGCGCTGTTCATTCCGCTTGGTCACTGGACTCCGCTGGTAGGCGCAATGGTGCCCAGCGTGAACGCAGTTGAATTTGCACAGCGGATGGCGCTGGTGACCATGACGACTTTTGTCCTGCCCCTGATTTTCGGATTTTGCGCGCTGGGGCTGGCCTACCGCCGCACGCGGGGATAGAGGGAACTCAATCAACCCTCAATACCTGCGTCATAGTGTGGTTGCTCGTGGGAGACTCCCTCAACCCCTAACCCCCTCGCCCGCGTGCGCCAGAAAGCGATTGATAGCGCTTTCCCAGGAAGACATCCACTCACGGTAATGCGATTCGCTGAGGTGGGCCAGGAAGCGGTTCCCGGCTTCGCCAAGCGCTGTCAGGCTGTAGGTGATGGTTGCCAGAGTATGGCCGTCGGCAGAGTCCGAGCATTGCACCCAGATCAGGCCTGCGTGGGACTCCACAGCAACGCGCGCATAGCTGATCTGCCCCTTTTCGGGCGCATAGTCCACGATGATCCAGGTTGCGCTGCTGTCCCCAGGATGCTCTGTCGTAAAGACGGCCCCCACTTCTGGCGCTCCTGATGGTGGGTAGATCAATTGCGGATTCCAGCCTTCCGCCCAATCTTTTTCGCCCAGTGGCGTGAACAGCGGGAAGACTCGCTCTACCGGCCCAAGCAGATGAATGGTCGCCGTGCGTGTGACGTGTGCGGCAGTGCCCGGTGTGCTCATGGTCTAGCGTGCCTTGTGAGGCGCGTCAGGGGTTGGCGCTGACGGCTCGACGAAATGGTGACTGGCGCTGGCGCCATAATCCGCCTTATAGACGGCTTTTAGCTGTGCGACCTTCTCCAGGGCTTCCTCGTCGAAAGGCAGCTTGCTCTCGAACACGTGCAGCACAATGCCCTCCAGCAGGTCGCCGAGGCTAAGGTCGTAGTAATCAGCCAGGGCGCGCAAGACCTTGAGCAGCCGTTTTTCCATCCGCGCGCCGATCTGCACACGCTCGACGGGGATCATCTCATGTTCAGGCGGGAGATTGGGAGTCATGCCTACCTCATTTGTGTAATTGTGTATTGGTAACATTGTAACAATGTAACACAAGTGAGTCAATACCTATCACACGGGGAGGGCGGCCTGGGCCGCTTTTCTCCTCTTGTCAGGGTATGGTTAAGGGATGGACACTTTTAACTAATTGAGCAGATGGAGCAAAGGCGAAGACTCCCTCAACCCCCTACCCCCTTCTCCCATCGGAATGAGCGAAGGGGGAGTGCGTAAGTGTCCAGTGTGTGGCTCACCCCTCGCCCGTGCGCGGGAGAGGGGCTGGGGGTGAGGGAATCTATGACAATGTACGTTTTTGTAATGCTTTCTCAATAAGGGTTCGTAAATTTATAACATCCCTCGTTCAAGCTACGATGGCCTGGCGGTGGGTTCGACAGGAGGTTGATCTGGCATCGTATAACTCCTAAATCTGCGCAGTTATCGCCTGGGAGACTGCCCAGGGTTGAACTGCTCGTTCAGACCGAAAGGTGGCTCAACAGAGCTATTATGAGACTCAACATCAAATGCGGCAAATCGCTAAGCGGGATTCAGAATGCCCGTTGGCAGACTCACGAGAAAGGTTGTGCCAACGTCCTCGACACTCTTGACCTGGATCGACCCGCCGTGAAGTTCAACAGCCTTTTTCGTGATTGCAAGGCCA
>DATGFK010000012.1:0-9798 GCA_035309185.1 Aggregatilineales bacterium | reverse complement strand
TCATGCGCAACAAGATAGGAGTGGCTGAGATGGGAATCAAGGGTGTTAACCTGGGAATAGCGTTTCTTCTTGAACTATGCGCACTGGCCGCACTGGCCTATTGGGGCTTTCAAACCGGAAGCAGCACAGTGCTAAAGTTGATTTTGGGTATTGGGGCGCCAGTTCTGGCTGCCATCATCTGGGGGCGTTTCATGGCGCCCACATCAAAGACCCGTTTGCGCGGAATGTCCTATCTGCTGGTCAAAATCCTGATCTTTGGGATCGCTGCTATTGCACTGGCGGCGGCTGGACAGCTCACGTTGGCGATTCTATTCGCGGCTATCTCGATAGTCAACCAGGTCTTGCTCATCGTCTGGCGCCAGGACGCGCTACCCAATACCTGACACTACTGCCGCTCGCTACGAGAAGCCTGATAGGGAATCGCGAAAAATACGGCCAGCAGAAGATTGAGTAGCAGACTGGCGGAGACGCTGACCTGCGCAATCAGCACTGCGACGGCGTACGCGATTGGCCCGACCAGGTATCGCCGTCCGATGGCCGCAGCCAGTTTCGGATCGGTCTTTTTGTCAAAGAGACGATTGTTGTATGCAGCGTAATGATAGATCGCGTTGAAAAAGATACTGATCATGAAGAACAGCCCATTGTAGACAATCCCCGCAACCCTGGCGTCGGGGGTTTGTAGATAGGACGCGACAAGCTGCGTACTAAATGGAATAATGGTCACGCTCATCAGCAGCAATCCGTTCAGCAGCAAGAGGATGCTATCCGAACGGCGTATGGTCAGGAAAAGGCGGTGATGGTTAATCCAGATCACCAGGACGAACAAGAAACTGACCAGGAAGGCCAGGTAGGTCGGCCACCGCTTGAGCAGTTCCTGCCATAGACTGAAATCGGGACTGTTGGACGGAGACGGCACCGTCAGATTCAACGCCAGCAGTGTGATTGCAATTGCCAGGACGCCATCGCTGAAGGCTTCGAGCCGCCCCGTTTCCTTTTCCGTATCCCCAGGCTCGACGACGGGATAAATCATCTGCGCCATTTCCGATCATATCTCGTTACCAAACCGCATAAGAGTAAAGGATCGCCTGATCAATTACAACCGAATTATCGGCTGCGCTTTGACTGGATGGGACAAGGCGCGTCCCATCCAATGGTTGATAAACGATCAGGTGGATAGTGTATTTTTCATCGCCGGGCTGTTCCAGCTTAGGCTGATACGGAATCTGTATCTCACGCTGATCCAGATAAAGCAACCCCGGAGGCCACGCCGTCATCGGTGGCATTTGCGCTCCCTGGGGCGGGCCGTCCTGACCCTGGCTGACAAGCCGGCCGTGTCCGTTGAGTACTTGGACGGAAATGGAAAGGGGCTGGATTATGGGTTTGTCAGCAGACCACCATAACGTAACACTCACCAAATCTCCCGCGTGCAGCCCAGAGCGCCGCTGCACCTGCGCGCCGCGAAAGCGAAGGCTGTCCCCGAATAGGATTCCATCGGGCAAGGGAGGCGCCTCGTATAGCGTAGCCGCGAGGTACCACGGCCCCCAAAAGTCGCGGGGCAGGCGGCCCTGCTGCACAGCGGCCTGGAGCGTATTGTCTTCTGATCCCTGCCGAACAACGAACCAGATGCGACGTCCCGCGCGCGTGGGGTCGGTGGTCTGTGGCAATGGGCCCGAAGGAATATACAGATTCTCGTAGTACGACCAGGCCAAATCATCGAAAGATCTGGCGTGTGGGTCGACAATCAGCGTGTCGCCAGGCTGGAATCGCTGGGCCATGACACGGAAAAACTGGTGCAGCGGCGCGCCGTTGTCGGATGGTGCGGGCCGGTGATCAAAGGGCTGCCACGGGGCAAGGGCCAGAACAAGCAATGCAATCGCGCCCATCCACGCGCTGACTCGCAAGGAGGACAGAGTCGCCAGTCCCACGCCGACCAGCAGAAAAATGGCGGGAATGGTGAAGGATAGGTAGCGCGTCGTGAAAAGGGCCGACGTGTAGCGCGTCACGTAAGCGTAAAGTGGTATGCCCACGCCCCACACGAGCAGCCAGAGATAACGGCGCGCGCCGCGCTGCATCAAGGCCCTCGCCAATCCTACGCAGCACAGCACCCCAATCACGGCCAGCCAGACGTCCCAGTGCGCACTAAAGGCTCTCAAAAACGATCCGAAATCGCGAGTGAAATAACTCGGCAGCGGGCCATTGCTCCCTACGCCGGAGCGCACGTGATAGGCTGCCAGCAACTG
Organism: Aggregatilineales bacterium; assembly: GCA_035309185.1. GTDB lineage: Bacteria > Chloroflexota > Anaerolineae > Aggregatilineales > UBA2796 > DATGFK01. The sequence goes on along the minus strand of DATGFK010000012.1, from coordinate 7,558 downwards.
CGGCAGCAGAGGCAGAAAGCCGATACCCGTTGCCGCCGCAATCAGCAGCCAGCGGCCCAGCCGCCGGGGCGCTGTCAGGAGCAGATGCAGGCCCGCCAGGGCAATGATCAGGCCCAGGATAAAGTGGATATACAACATTGCGACCTGGCCCGCGAACAGAGCGACATCTCGGTTCCGCCTGGGCCGTGCCAGCCAGCGCAGGTAAACTGCCACGAATGCCGCTTCCGCCAGCAGCATCAGGGTATAACCACGGATTTCCAGAATAAAATACAGTGCATAGCTGGACGTACCAAAAGCCAGGCCTACTAGCAAGCCTGCCGCACGTGAGTGCAGTCGTCGTCCAGCCAGGATCATAAAGGCGGTGGTCAGCAACCCGCACAATGCGCCGAAAACATGCAGTGAAAAATCGTTCCAACTGGCAAATGCGCCCCAGTAATGGAGCGCTGCAAAGGAACCAATAGGCCAGGTAAGGTCGCGCTCATTGAGGATTTGCTCGATGCTGGCGCTACTGTGGAAAATTGTCCAACTCTCGTCTGACCATGCCGCAAGTTCGTCGGCGTGCGAGATCACAGCCAGCGCAGCAACGAGGAGAACGCCCAGGCACAATCCGATATACAGTTTTCTGCGAGCGTCCGGCGTTCCGGTGAAGTGGCTCATAGTGCCTCGTTTGCGGTCTCGTCGAGAATCGGGCCAGCGCAGCGAAGGATACCGTACTTTCCGTCGGGGGTACAATCTGGCAATGCCTGGGTGCTACTGCCCAAGAGAGAGGCTGGCTTTGCAATGGCGCTATCCATTGCGCTATCATCAAGCCATTATCTAGCAGTTACTGGCTATCCTGCCAGGCAAACGCAAACTTTCACGGGAGAAAATCCACGTATGGGCAAAATCCACGACGTCGTGGTCAAAAAACTCGTTACGCACAGCGATGATCGCGGCTTTTTCCGCGAAATCTTGCGAGATGACGACAACATCCTGCGGCAGTTTGGACAGACGGCAGTCACAAAGACTTATCCGGGCGTCATTAAGGCCTTCCACTGGCACGCAGACCAGGATGACGTGTGGTATGTGGCCGATGGTATGGCCCGCGTAGTGATCTATGACCGCCGCCCGGACTCGCCCAGCTACAAGCAGACGCACGTGGTCTACGCGGGCGAGGACAATCCAGTAACGATTCTGATCCCGACCGGTACGGCGCACGGCTACCAGGTGCTCGGCAATAAGCCGGTACTGCTGTTCTATCATGTCACCAAGAGCTACAATCCTGCCGCGCCTGACGAACAGCGTATCTCCTTTGATGATCCTGAAATCGGATTCGATTGGTCGATCTTAAATCGCTGAGCAAGTGGGAAGTACGGGTATGGATGAGCAGCCAGAATTTCGGGGAGACCGCCTCTTCACTTATAAGGCAACCTTTGTCTCGCTGGTGATCGGACTGGTGGCGGCGGCGGCAATCGGTTTTGCGCTGGTCAGCCTGAGCCATCCCCTCACCGCCAGCAAAGAGGGAGTCTCCTTCTCGCCTGGCGCGTTCATGCTGCCATTGGCGGGCTTGCTTTGCATGATCATCCTGGCCTGGTCGGTTTTTTCCCTGCCGGTGCGCATGGCTCGCCGTCAGAATGTCGTCCTCGATCCGCACGTTTGGCCTGCTACGGGAGTTGTGGCGCTCAGCGTGGTGGTGATGGGTGCTTTTTTTGGCGCCATTCTGCTTGGCTGGATTTAGTACCGTTGGTATCACTGATCGATGGATTTTAGGCTGAGAGGTTGTTATGGCCGCCACGCCGGAAGGAACTTTGCGCTTTGTACAGGCACAACCGGCAGCGCGGCGTGCCAATTATCGCCAGACCAGCACTGGGTTATGGGTCTCATCTGTCGGCCTGGGAACCTACCTCGGAGAACCGGACGACGCGACCGATGAGGCTTACCAGCAAGCTCTGACACGGGCCGTCGGACTCGGCTGTAATCTGATCGATTGCGCCATCAATTACCGATTCCAGCGTAGTGAACGTACGGTCGGTATGTGGCTGGCCGAGGCAATGCGCAATGGCCTTGTGCGGCGCGAGGAGATCGTAGTTGCGACGAAAGGCGGATTTGTCCCGTTCGACGGTAGTATGCCACGCGAACCAAACAAGTGGGTTTATCAGACTTTCATAGCCAGTGGGCAAGCGCACGCCGTCGAGTTTTGCGCCAACTACCAGCATTGCATTGCCCCGGCTTTCCTGGAGCAAATGATCGGCTGGAGTCTGCGAAACCTGGGCATTGACATGATTGATATTTATTTCTTGCACAACCCGGAGACACAACGCATTTCATTGAGCCACGAAACCTTCCGAGCGCGGATGTTGGATGCCTTTGAAACTCTTGAACAGGCCGTTCTGGATAGGAAAATAGCCAGTTATGGCACGGCAACGTGGACCGCTTACCGGGCCTTGACGGATACTCCGGACTATCTCTCGCTGACCGAACTGGTGGGGTTGGCCCATGAAGTGGCCGGGGGAAATAACCACTTCAAGTATGTCGAACTGCCCTACAATGTTTTCATGACCGAAGCCTTCGCGCTCGAAAATCAGCAGGTTGGCGATGATTTTCTAAGTGCCATTGCCGCAGCCGAAGCGCTGGGCCTTACGGTCATGACCAGCGCGCCGCTGATGCAAGGACGCCTGGCGAATCCGATCATGCCGCAGCTTGCTGAACGCTTGACCGGCCTGGACACCGACGCACAACGCGCGATCCAGTTTGTGCGATCCAGCCCAGGAGTCACCAGTGCCCTGGTCGGGATGAAACAAACAGACCACATTGCGGAAAACCTGGCTCTCATGGATGTGCCAGCCGCAGAGAGTGAGATCATCCGACGGCTTTTTGCGGGAGAATAAAAACTGCGCCGGTTGAGATTCCATTCCGGCGCAGCACTGAATGTACTGAAAAAATTAAACCGACACGGCGACTATCGCCCGTTCGAATTAATAGCGGTCACCACCATAGTTGCCACGATCACTGCCGCCATTGTTGGCACGCGGTTCGCGCGGGCGAGCTTCGCTCACCTGTAACTGGCGATTGTTCATTGTGTGCCCGTTGAACTGGGAAATGGCCTTGGTCGCCTCTTCAGGGGTATTCATCTCCACAAAACCAAAGCCCCGTGAGCGGCCCGTTTCCCGGTCAATAATTACTGCCGCGTCGGTGACTTGTCCGGCTTGCGCAAACAATTCACGCAGTTCGCCTTCGGTCACGTTGTAGGGCAGGTTGCCCACATACAACTTCTTATTCATCCCCCCATGCTCCTTATAGGAAAAGCGAGATTGTGCGTGAGGTCGCCGGGCGCGTAGCGGATAAAAAGCCCAATCTCTAGAGGGCATGGGCTTGAGGACACCGAACTCGAACCGTCGCAGAGCCTACACACAATGAGCATGTTACTGCTTAAATACTAATTTTGTCAAGCGGTGGACGCGCTTAAAAAGGGTTCTTAAGGTAGATAAGTCACAACGGCATTCAACGCCTCGGCCTCGACCCGCTTATCTCCTTCATTTCGAGATGACGAGTCGAGGCCGTATAAAGGCGGAGGCGCGTCGCCGTGTTATAGGATAATAACGCCTGAATCGTTATAAGGTTACGCTATAGCGTAGCGATTGTCCTGGCAACACGAATCTGCTTGGGAAAATTCGGTAAGTAATCGGCTAGATTGGTATAGTGGCCCAACTTATACTCGTCCAGGTAACGCCGGAAAATGCTGACAATCCCTGGCAATATCGTGACGCCCTCAACCTTTTGCATGTGTTGCATAAAACTCTTGGCTTCCAGGGAACTGACCGAATCCTCCAGGAATAGGTGGATCAACGCTGCGCTGAATAGCCCCAGGAATTGATCCTGCCAGGTGGGATGTTTCAGGGCGAATTTATCGTCAACGGGAAGCGGTTTTTCGGCCAGGGATTTGATCAGGTCTTCATGTTCATGCATAAAGGAGGACATCAAGATGCGCAAATACTGATCGAGCGCCGCGCGGTAGGCCAGGGCCTCATCGTCCTTGTAGGGCCACGGGGGGCTGTCGCCCCAGGCCATCGGCGGTGGGGCAATCACCACCAATTCGCCACCGATCCGGAAGCCGATGTTCTGGTCGGAGGGATAGCTGATGTTGGGCATGAAGACGAGCGTTTCCACGATGGGGCCAACAAACGGGTCGAGGAATCCATACAGGTCTACCTTAGCGAAGGCTTCCACCAGGTGACGCTGCGCCGTTTTCCAGTTTTCGGCTTCATCAGCCCACCATTTCGCCAGGTTGGTCACTTCGTAAAAGTGTTTAAGCTGTTCATTCCATTTAGGCGGCACCCAGCGTGGCATATCATCAGCCCGCAAGCCCGGCCACGTCAGGCGCAACACATAATTATAGATGGAGGCCAGCGGCACGCTCTGATCGAGCAGAACCTGCATCGCCTGGACCGCAGGATGATGCGTATGTTCCGCGACTGCCTTGCGTGTGCCACGCGCGTGCAAGTGAGTGCCATGCTTGCGGCGTTCCTGAGATTTGTCGGGATAGTTCGTGCCAGCCAGGACTGCCGACATCAGGCGAACTCGGTCATCAACACGCACGCTAATCTGTCGTTTGTCCATCGTTCCGTCCACGCATACCAATGAGACCGCGAATAAGGAGTATATTGGATGATGTGATTATTGTACAAAACGCCAGTGGGAAATCAAAGCATTCAGAAGACTTTCGCATAAATTTGTTATGTCCTCGTAATGAGGCTTGGCAAAGTAGGGTACGCTTTTGTACAATTTGTAACAATCACCCTCTGATCCGTATTTGCGGATGAGAAACTCAATTGTGAGTCAATTGCCTTAGGGACAGGGATGACCTTGTCCAAGATCGGATTACGGCTCAACCTATGGCTTCGATTCCTGCGCAGTCCAATTTAGCCGAGAGTCAATCTGAACGCTCCACTGATCCGTTTCTGGTTAAGCTGCGCGGCCTAACCAAGAGCTACGAAGAGGCTGGCAAATCTCATACCGTTTTGCACGCCCTCGATACCGACATTCGAGAGGGCGATTTTGTTGTGCTACTAGGCAAAAGTGGCAGTGGCAAAAGCACCCTCCTTAACCTTATTGGCGGCCTGGATACGCCAAGTGAGGGCGAAGTCTGGGTCAAGGAGCGCTGTATCACTTGCCTCAACGAACGTGAGTTAACCTTGTTCAGGCGTGATCACGTCGGTTTTATCTTCCAATTCTTCAACCTGATTCCGACGCTGACCGCGCTTGAAAACGTCAGTTTGCCCTATGAACTGCGCGGGAATAAACGACGGGAAGGCGAGGGAGTGGCGCGCTCCCTATTGGAACGGGTCGGGCTGAAGGACCGCGCCGACGCTTACCCGGATCGGCTGTCGGGTGGCGAACAGCAGCGGGTGGCGATTGCTCGCGCATTGGTACACCAGCCCCTGCTCATCCTGGCTGATGAACCAACCGGCAACCTGGACGAAGATACGGGCAAAGTCGTGCTGACACTGCTGCTGGAACTTACCCGTGACGCAGGAAAGACCCTGATTATGGCAACGCACAGCCCGGAAGTTGTCCCGTTTGCGGATGTCGTTTACCACATTAGCGAAGGCAAGCTGGTCTTGGATCAAGATCACAGGCCAAGGCGATGACACCGTTCGGAACCCTTTCAGGGACACTCTGGCGGATTGTGGTGCGCTCGATCCGACGGCGACCACTGCAAAGTGTGTTGTTCGTGGCGGGTGTAGCGCTTGGCGTAGCCCTGATCGTCGCTATTGATCTCGCGAACGGCAGCGCGGCCAGGGCCTTTACGCTCTTCACAGAGAGCATTGCCGGACGTGCCACACACCAGATCCTCGGCGGGCCAAGCGGCGTGCCCGATTCCGTATATACGCAACTGCGCACCGATCTGGGCATCCGAGAAGCCGCGCCCGTCGTTACCGCGTATACGCAGGTCATCGAACTGAACAACCAGCCGCTGCGCGTTTTTGGCATTGATCCCTTTGCCGAAGCGCCATTTCGAGGCTACCTTGACCTGGGAACCAATGCCAACGCCGACGCCTCGGCGATGGCTGCTTTCATGACTCAGCCCAATACAGGTTTCATTTCCGATCAGCTTGCCGCACAAAACCATCTCAAGGTCGGCGACGCGCTTACGTTGCGTTACGGGCCTGCGAGCTATAAAGTCACGATCCTGGGCTTGCTGCACGGCAAGGATGAAGTCACAACCGAAGGCCTCCAGGATCTATTTATCACAGACATCAGCACTGCACAAGAATTGCTGGGAATGCAAGGGCATCTCACGAATATTGACCTGATTGTGCCGAATGGTAAGCCAGGAGAGGCGCTACTATCGAGGATCAGCGCGATCCTTCCTCAGGGCATAACGGTGCAAGCATCGGGCGCGCGCAGCACGGCCATCTCTGGCATGACCGACGCCTTCGATCTCAGCCTGAACGCCCTCAGTCTGCTGGCGCTGGTCGTTGGCATGTTCCTGATCTACAACACAGTGACATTTTCTGTGGTTCAACGCCGTGCCGTTCTCGGCACATTGCGCGCGCTGGGCGTGACGCGCGCCCAGATTTTTACGCTGATCCTCTGGGAAGCCATCTTGCTCAGCATTGTCGGGGCAGCGCTCGGCCTGATGGCGGGAGTCATCATGGGCAGAGCGGCTGTAGCCGTCGTGACCCAGACGGTCAGCAGCCTCTATTTCACCGTCGCGGTGCGCAGCGTGGCCGTTCCGCTTATGTCACTGGTCAAGGGCGCTGTGATCGGCGTGGGTGCGGCGATCCTCGCCGCTCTAGTGCCCGCCTATGAAGCGACGACCACCCCGCCATCGGGCACTCTTCGACGCAGCGACATCGAGCGCAAGGTACGCCGCGCGATTCCTGCTGTGACGATTTTTGGCGTCGGAGTGATCGCTCTCTCGATGCTGAGTTTGTCCCTGGATAATCTGCCGGTCAGTTTTGCAGGACTGTTTGGCGTCGTAATCGGTTTTTCGCTCCTGACGCCGTTGGTCGCCCTGTTTCTGATGACCATCCTGCGCCCGGCAACGGGGGCAATCCTGGGCGTGCTGGGTCTCATGGCTCCGCGCAGCATCATCCGTTCACTGAGCCGAACGTCGGTCGCCGTTGCCGCGTTGATGGTCGCCGTGTCGGTGATCGTGGGCGTGAGCGCAATGGTGGGCAGTTTCCGAAACGACGTAGCCGACTGGCTTGACAACACGATTCGCGCCGACATCTTGATCAGCCCGCCCTCGCTGACAGCCAACCGGCAAACTGTTCCAGTAGACCCCTCTGTGGCTGACATCGTGAGGAATACGCCGGGGGTTGATCGCGTCAGTACCAGCCGCGATGCCGACGTGATGCGCACTGGCGACGCGCTCCCGGTTTATTTGAGCGTGGTGGATGAGGATATTTCTGAAGGTCATCGCCCCTTCCGATGGGCTATCGGTGACTACGATACCGTCTGGCAGGCTTTGGGCAACGGTGCCGTGGTCGTCAGCGAGACCTTCGCCCATCACCGCAATATTCCAATCGGGCCGGGGCAATCGCTGACTCTCATTACGGATCATGGTCAACAT
>DATGFK010000011.1:0-6051 GCA_035309185.1 Aggregatilineales bacterium | reverse complement strand
ATATGCCGCCTTTCGCCTCAGGCGAAGCGTCACCGCTGCGCGGCCCCAAACGCCGCGAGATTGGACATGGCGCGCTGGCCGAAACCGCTCTTCGCTCCATGATTCCACCAGAAGAAGAATTCCCTTACACGCTGCGCGTCGTCAGCGAAGTATTGTCGTCCAATGGCAGTACCTCTATGGCAAGTGTCTGTGGCAGTACCCTGGCCTTGATGGACGCAGGCGTACCGATCAAGCGCCCAGTAGGTGGTATCGCGATGGGCCTGATCAGCGATGGCTCGCACCACGTCGTACTGACTGACATCCAGGGCCTGGAAGACCACATCGGCGATATGGACTTCAAAGTGGCAGGCACGGAAGCAGGTATTACTGCCTTGCAGATGGACATCAAAATCAAGGGCATCTCCGACCAGATTCTGACCGAAGCTCTCGAACAGGCCCACGTAGCCCGGATACAGATACTAGCCGTGATGAAAGCTGCTATTGCCGAGCCGCGTAAGTCACTGAGCCAGTATGCACCACGCATGAACATTTTCAAGATCGATCCGGAGAAGATCGGCTCGATTATCGGACCGGGTGGCAAAACGATCCGCGGCATCCAGGAGAAGTACGGCGTAAAAGTGGACATTCAGGAAGACGGCACCGTATTCGTCTCTGGCGTCGAAGGGCCGAGCGCAGATCGTGCGATGGAATCGATCATGGGCATGACCGAAGACGCTGAGATCGGGCGCATCTACACCGGCAAAGTCACGCGGATCGAGCCTTATGGCGCTTTCGTGGAATTTTTGCCGGGTCGTGATGGCCTGGTACACATCAGCCAGCTTTCCGATCACCGCATCGAACGGATCGAAGACGAGGTATCCATCGGCGACGAGCTGATGGTCATGGTCACCGATATTGACCCGACTGGTAAAGTCCGCCTGAGCCGACAGGCTGTGCTTGAAGACTGGACACCCGAACAGGCCCGTGAACGTGATCGTGGCGGGCGTAGTAGCGGCGGAAGGTCGGGCGGCGGCGGGGATCGTGGCGGCTACCGAGGTGGTGGAGGTGGAGATCGCGGTGGACGCGGTGGTGGTGGTGGGGATCGTGGCGGCTACCGGGGCGGTGGAGATCGCGGTGGAAGATCGGGCGGCGGCGGTGGCGGCCAGGGCGATTAGGTAACCAATTAACCACTGGGCAGGGATAAATCAAACGTCTCTGCCCCATCAGACAGAACATTTGATACCCTTAGGTGAAAATCAGGAGAGATTGGACATGCACCACAATACGATAGCAGATCGCGCGCGCAAGACGCGCATCCGCGAACGCGAACAGCGCCGTCAGGCCGCGCAGTTGCGGAAACTGGACAACATCAGCGACGCGCAGTTGGATACGCTCAAGAAGATCAAGGCTGCGGAAGCCAAAGAGAAGCCCGTCAAGGCAACCTCAGTTTCCGATTGGAACGAACTCCGCGCCATGGGCGTAGTACGCGAAGAAGAAGGTGCGCTCGTGTTGACCAACATCGGCGCGCAGGTCGTTGCCAGCGAAGAACCCAAGCGCTAATCCGACACAATTCGGCATTTATCCATCTGCTGCCACAGGAGGTTGATCCAGTGGACGAACAGGACGAACAGATCCCAACCGAAGTTCTGGCTGAGACCGAAAGTTACAGTGTCTGGGTTTCCCAGGAGCCGGATGGGGAAGTGACCTATCACGTCGAAGTCGGCGCTGTCACGGTTCACTTCTTCGAAGAGGAATGGCAGGAATTTCTTAAGCTAATTCAGGGCGTTCAAGCCAGTAAGAAATCCTGAAACCGGGCACCCGTAACGGTTTACCCAGGACATGACCGATAACCGCCGCTGGCAGGACAGTGTGAGGGAACTATCACGCCACTTTCCTCCCAGCGGCGCACAATTACACGTCTTTATCACCGCGTTTGGCAAAAACCTTCGTCTAGGGGATATTGCTTCCACACTTCACAATCTGCGGCCCGATCTCCTTATCGTGACTGGCGAACAACCCGTTGATATTCCTTTGCAATTGCCCTCGGATAGCCAGGATGCTTTTGTCGTTTGCGACCTATGGCAACTTGGCACTGAAGGCCGCATTGCGTTCCTGTCCGAGTCGATCAGGGCGCTGCGTCCCGGCGGGCGGCTGCTCTTGCTTGACGCGACAGCCACAAATGGTCTTGCCCGCTTGCTACACCCGTCTACCTCACCTATCACGCTGGAAGCTGCCGCATCTGCACTTGCTGAAACTGGCTTTGCGCGTGTCCTGGCCGAACGTTTAGCCGATGATGCCGCCATCCTCAGTCGAGGCGAGAAGCCGTACTCCGTATCGGCTACAGTCGAACGGATCGCGCAGAACGCCGCCCGCGAGGCATCGGCTGGACGGCTGCAAATAATCGATTCAGCAAGCCTACCAGGTGCGAGTAGAGGCCGCCATATCTTTGTCCTCGTGCGCCAAACTCCCGAAAAACCTGCTTGGGCCATCCAGCCCGGCGAAAAGATTACCTGGCAGGCGCAAATGGTCAGTCACACAGGCGCAGGAGGTAAACCTTTCTTACTCTTGTTCAGTTCGCTAACGAAAGCAGTCGAATTTATGCAGGCGGCGGTCCTGGCTGGGCAGTCGCTCGGCGTGAATAAAGTTGCGAGGTTTGACAAAGATACCGCCGCACGCTGGAATACAGATATGCTATTCAACCCGACTTTTGCAGCACTCCAGGCAGATATGGCGTTTTCCTTTAGCGGTATGCAATTGACTGTGGAACCTGAGACCGCTGTCACGGGCGAAGAATAAGTGATAACGCTCGACAGCCTGCGCGCGCTCCAATCTGAGCAGGGCACGCGCCTTCTAGCCGAACTAGCAACCGCCGATTTATCAGAGAAAAATACACTCGCCCTTCTGACACACTTACGTAAAACCTGGTCGCCCGAAATCGCGGCGGCAGCGCTCGAAACAGCGCGCCTGCGCACTCGCGCGGGAGAAAAGTTTCTGCCCTCCGCCGAAAAGCTCTGGTTGACCCGCGACAGCCTGGAGCAAGCTTCGCATGGCGCGACCGCAATCCTACGGCGAGCAGATTTTGCCGATTATGCCCTCGTTTTTGACCTGGGTTGCGGGATCGGCGCCGATAGCATGGCGCTGGCAAGCAATTATGACCTGATCGCGCTGGACATTGATCCCCTGCGACTGGCAATGGCGCAGATCAACACTGCCCTGGTCAGTAGCAGGCAGAGCATTTTTGTGCAGGCCGATCTCCGTTCGCCGCTGCCCTTCAGCCTCGATACTATGCGCAACTCCGCCGCGTTCTTTGACCCGGCACGCCGCGCGCAAGGGCGTCGGCTGTTTTCCGTTCACGATTATTTGCCGCCGCTCGAAGTTGCCCAGAGCTGGCCGTTCGCCGCGCTGATGGTGAAACTCTCGCCGGGAGTAGATCTGGCTGAACTATCCGCATATAACGCGGGTGTTCATTTTGTTTCGGTCAATGGCGAATTGAAGGAAGCCCAGTTGTGTTTGGGCGCATGGGCGGGCCAGCAAAAGCAGGCAAAAGTGATTTCCGTGGATAGGAAAACATCCCAAGCTCATGGTTCTATCGCCTTATCAGGGCTTGTCGCCCAGAATTTGGAGCCACCGCCGATCCGTCCGCCGCAAGGCTACCTGTACGAGCCTGATCCGGCTGTGATCCGCACAGGGCTGTTTGGTGAACTTGCAAATAATCTTGGGCTGGAAATGTATCGCCTGGACGAAACCATCGCCTATTTGACCGCCGATTCGCCCGTCGAAACGCCATTGGCCCGCGTCTGGGCAATTGAGGAGGCAATGCCGTTCAACCTCAAGAAATTGCGGGCGTATATGCGGGAGCGCCACATTGGCCGCGTGACGGTCAAGAAGCGCGGTCACGCTATGACGCCAGAGGAATTAATCGCCGCATTGCGCTTATCTGGCGTGGGCGAAGAGCGGGTCGTCGTGCTGACGCGCGTGCTCGGACAGCCTGCTGTATTGATCTGTAGGCCGCGCTAAACAACCTGGCTATGAGCAGTGCCCATCCCATGCCAGCTTGTAAACGGTCATGCCCCCCATTGCGCCGTGGGCATTGAAGCGTTCGCACAGGCGCGGATCATCTGCGGGCACCGGGCGCTGCGGCGGCAGTACCATCAAATATCGCACGCCGCGCTGCTGCATCAGCGCCATCTTGGCGTTGTCGTCGAGGATAATCGGTATCACTTCCGGGCTGACCAATCCCGCCAGGTCGAGGAGGGGACGCGGGGCAAAGTATCCCACAGCGCCGATGTCGTGAGCGGCCAGTAAAGTGTCGGATGGAACGTTCGCAGCCAGCCATTGGGCGGCGACCACCATATCGGAATTGATACTGCGTACATCACTTGCGAAAACGAGCGCGCCATTCAGCCAGAAGATCAGGAACACGAGCAGGGTCGCTATTGCGAGGCTCGGCCCGACAAGTCTGGGTAAGAGTTGCCGACTGCGCCTCATGGCAGCAACCAGTTCCACCGTGCCTCCCACACCAATAGCCAGGAACGGGAGCAGAGCTGGAATCACATAACGCCCATGCTCATAGTAGGCAGGGAGCCGTAAGGTGTAGAGCAATATCAGGCAGATGGGCCACAGCAACGTGACCAGGAGGAGCGCCGCAGCGCCTTTTGTCTCTCGTTTTGCAAGGTGATAACACGCAAAGAGCGCACCGGGGATCAGTAATAGCTCGCCGCCCGCCGTCAGCGGTTGTAGCATGGCCCACAGGTTGACCAGGAAGGGTTGCGCCAGCAGCGGCGCATGTTCGGCCTGCTTGGCAGAAAAGGTGTTGGGCAGAATGGTGCCATTCAGGTGCAAGTTCAGAAGGGCATAGGGGATCAATCCCACGAAGCCACCTACAGCAGCGCCCAATAGCCATGAGACAAGTGGCAGTCGGTTCTTCCATTGGGCGACAATGACCAGCAGGCCCAGCAACCCAACTAACACAACGCCTTCCGGACGAATGGCAATCAGGATTGCCCCAGCCAGGCCGAATGTTGCTCCCTGACCTGAGCGCACGCCATCAGTGTCCAGTTTGGCATCGGATTCGCGCCAGGCCAGCGCAATGACGACCAGCGACCATGCCGAGAATAGGATGGTTTCCATTCCCGATGCGGCAGCCCACACCAAATGCCATGAGACGCCAATCGCCATTGCCGTCCAAAGGCCTACGCGCTTTTGACCCGGAAACAGGCGATCCGCGAGCCGTGCGCCAAGGAATGCAGCCAGCGCGAGCGCCGCAGCGCCGAGCAAATACGTCCACGCAAAGTATGGAATGTGCAAGATGTAGCCGACGGTCAGCAGCAAAGTGTATAGTGGCGAGGTTGAACCAGCGCTTTCAACGCCCGGCGCATACTGGAATTGGCCGCTTTGTGCCAGGTTGCGCGCATAGGTCTGGTGAATCCAGGCATCGTCGAGGGGAAATCCTGCTCCGCCCGCAATGAGATGCATAGCGATCACATAAATCAACGCGCTAGTGAGTGCTGCGGACACGATCAGCGAATCGCGACGGGAAGGGCGAAGACCGCGTCTAACGAATGCGATAAATCTGGAGATCATTGTCACGGTAAACCAGTTGAAGGAACGGTGGCGACTCTCGCCCTTCGTAAAGATCGTTCATCGGCGCAGTGCGATTGACGTCAAGGACAAGGGTATTCACGCCGTAGCGCGCTGCCAATTCCGGGATGATCGAAGGGGCTGCATTTGGCACTACAGTTCCAGGTATGCCTGTGAAATAGTACATCGCCGACGGATCGTTGATGAGCACCACCCCGCCCGGATCGAGGTGAGCCGCAATTTCCTGGTAGCGACCTTCACTGTTCATTGCGGTCAGTTTCCCAGCAAATGTCGCCAGGCTAAAGATAATGGCCCACAAAGCCAGTGAAACCCCAAAGAAAATGCGGGCTTCGCCTGGACGCCAGCGCCGCTTGCGCGCAAGCCAGTCAATAACGTCGTCAAGGCCCAGAACGGCCAGGCATCCCCAGAACGGGACGAGCGCTGAAGCGGAGTGGAAAAGCCCGCCACGCGCTCCGGGAAAGGGGAATACAA
>DATGFK010000010.1:0-5955 GCA_035309185.1 Aggregatilineales bacterium | reverse complement strand
ATGCCCAGAAGACGGACGGCTTCCAGGCCAATCGCAATTTGATCCTGAGCAAAGATGCTCGCGCCGACAGCATCCCCGGCCTGGAAATCCTGGCTGACGACGTGCGCTGCACCCATGCGGCCACCATCGGCAAGCTGGAAGAAGAGCCGATCTTCTACCTGATGAGCCGGGGTATGACCCGTGCCGATGCCGAACGCCTGATCGTGGTCGGCTTCTTCGACCCGATCATGGAGCGTATCCCCTTTGAAGAAGTGCGGACGCGCCTGGGAGCGCACATCGCTCAGAAGCTCGAAAGCGCCCTGGAAACGGTCAGTTAATTCACAAGCCAGCGCTGAGGAGACTTCAAGTGACGGTTCCAATGGAAGTTATCCGAAAGATCGACTCAGCCCTGGCGATAAATAGCCGCCCTCACTACATTAAGGCTCACGGCCAAGGGATCGATACTGAATGCTGGGAGTGGGAACAACCGTCAGATAATTCCCCGGAATTTTTACACTTTTCAGAAGCTTTGAAGCGCATTCAGGAAACCCCAGAGCAACGATCCGCGCTCCGAGAGCAATTAAACAAAATCAGCGATGAGACAATTGCCCACGCTCAGCAAGGCGACGAAGCCGTAGCGAATGCTCATTTCTCCCAGAAGCTGTTTAATCTGCTTGCAAAAGAAATAGGCGACCCACAACTGGCATTGGCCGGTTTTGTCGAACAAACACCGAGAGCCAATGTTCCAACGATTGATGACACTTTGAACCACGTCAGAAAACTTATAAAGGACGCCGGGGCAATCGCTTATAAAAGTGCGGGCCATCAAAGCGTATACGGCGAGGTCATCGTGGTCGCCCCGACGACGAATCAGTTTGACATCCTGCGAATAGAACGAACAGATGCGGCAAACTATCATCTTGACACAGAGGCGGTTATCATGAAATTGAAGGCCCTGGACAATGACCTGGGTATTGATCTGATAGGAGCCACAGGCGATAGCGTGGAATTCCGGCTCAAACGCATTCCTACAGGTGACGATGCAAAGGCCCTTGGTAAATGGCTTTTAGAATTTTGCCCTGATTTCGAAACAGCGCCACAAGATTTCGCGGACGGTAAAGTATTCCTCTGGTGGGACTGAAGTCCGATGCCGCAATTTACTACCGTCGCTTCGACCGCAGAAATCCCGCCTGGCGAGCGGATCGTGGTCGAAGTGAAAGATCATTATGTCGCCATATTTAACGTAGACAATCGCCTGTACGCCATCGAGGACGTGTGTACACACGATGACGGCCCGCTGGCCGAGGGAATCCTTGAGGGCACGATCATCGAGTGTCCCCGGCATGGCGCGCAGTTTGACATCACTACGGGCAAAGTCATGCGTATGCCCGCCATCAAGCCAGTGCCACGCTACGATGTGCGTGTCGAGGGCGACGAGATACAGATTCTGATCTAGTTATGGCATCATATCGGGAAATTTTGCGATCCGAATTCTCGGCGGAAGAAGGCTCGTTTCTATTGCGCCTCCACGTTTGGAACGATTGGGATCGATCAGCATTCACGAGAGTAACTACTGCAATGCTTGAATGCTGTGAAGACCAAGAGAACCAGGTCTCAATTGAACGCTGGTTAGCAGATGGCTTCTGGGAATTGTATGGCGAAGTAACTGGTTACGTCGAACGACACAAGAACCAGTCTGTCGCCGGTCTGAACTATTATGAAAAGGCGGTTAGCCGCGTTTTCGATTTGGCATCTTGGTATTTTTCCGGCACTAATCCTTTCTTGCCTGGAACTGATCTGGAGCCATTATAATTCAGATCCCTAGTTGTCCGCCGTGTATCAATCCCTTGTCCGCAATACCAGGCAGAGTATCCCTTTCTTATCTAGTACTGCTCTACCTTATTCCATGCGGGGCAAAATCTGCTATAATCGCGCGGTGAACAATCCTGTTCACGGAAGGCGGATGTGCAGTGATGCGATTCCTCAGCCGAGTTCTGCGAGTTCTCTCGTTTGGTTTCTTGCTCCTGGCCCTCACCGGCTGCTTCCGGAGCGATAGTAGCTCTGATCTGCTGCCGACTCTGACGCCTCAAGGCGGCCCAGCCATCCAGCCCACGCTGCCGCCAACCATCCCCCCGACGGTTGAGCAGCAGGTACCGCCAACGCAAGAGCAACCGACGGTTGAGCCGACGCAGCCGCCACAACTTCCGCCCACCGTGCAGCCAACCACCTTCATTCAAGCGTCACCAACGTCGCTGCCACCTACCCCGCTATTGCAGTCAACGGTTCCGCAGGTGACAATCGCCGTGCCCACCCTGCCTCCTACGCCGACCTTGATACCGCCAAGCCCCATACCACCCA
This sequence comes from Aggregatilineales bacterium, assembly GCA_035309185.1. Classification (GTDB taxonomy): domain Bacteria; phylum Chloroflexota; class Anaerolineae; order Aggregatilineales; family UBA2796; genus DATGFK01. The sequence continues at coordinate 3,618 of DATGFK010000010.1, read as the reverse complement.
CGCCCATTCCGCCGACGGTGAGCCAGATCTTGCCACTGCCTTCCCCGACGCCGTTTGTGCCCGCTGGCCTGACGCCAACGGAAGTCACGAGTGGGGCCGGAACGCCCGGTGGCTTCAGCCTGGTTCCGAGTTTGCCGCCGCAGGGCAGTCCGCTCCCCGCCGAAACTGAAACGGTCACGTTGACACCTACCGAAATTAGCCCATCCAGCCCAACTCCAACCATCAGCCCGACGATGGATGGCTCAACGGGCGTTCTGGACGCCCAATGCGGCTATCACGTCGAGCAGGGAGATCGCTTGCTGCGAATCGCGCTCCGCTTCCATCGCACCATTCTTCAACTCCAGGACGCCAATCCGAATATCGTCAACATTCAACTGATCTACCTGGGCGAGGTCATCCAAATACCTGACTGCCAGACGCGCTAACGCTTTCCAGAAATACTCGATGGGCCGGATTTTTCTGGCCCATTTCGATCCGGATACCAGCCAAAATTCTTGGATAGGGACAACCAATGGCTACGGAAACCGCGAAAATTCATATCCCCATTGAATCCAACAGTCTGTTGGCGGAAGTGCTACAACTCATCAATGACGACGTTGAGGTGATGACGTTGTGGCAGGTCACCAACGTGAACGCCGTGAAACGCCTGGGCATGACCGATCATGGCCCGCACCATTTTCAGATCGTGTCCGATAACGCCATCCGCATCCAGCGCCTGCTGGCAAAGCGCGGCATTACGATGTCCGTGTGCGCCGACTTTGGCTTCAGCTACGACTACGCCGAAGTGATCGTGCTGCTCGCCAGCCTGCTACATGACGTGGGCATGTCCATCCACCGCATCGGCCACGAAGAATTCAGCCTGTTCCTGGTCAATCAATTGTTGGCGCGCTTGCTGGCAGCATGGCCGACGGTGGAACGCACCATTATCACCTCTGAAGTGCTGCACGCCATCATCAGCCATCGCAGCGACGGCAAACCCCTGACCATCGAGGCCGGGATCGTCCGCGTGGCCGACGCGCTGGATATGACCCAGGGCCGCTCACGCATCCCCTACGACGAAAGCGAACTCAACATCCACTCGGTCTCCGCCCTTGCAATTGACGCGATTGACATCAGACCAGGCGATCCGGAGCCGGTGCTGGTCGAAATCACCATGAATCACACGGCGGGGATTTTCCAGGTGGACGAGCTGCTCAGGAAAAAGGTACGTGGCTCAGGCATTGAGCGCTACTTGAAAATGATCATCTACATGGACAAGGGCGACGGCAGACAGGTGCTCAAGGAGTTTTTGCAAAAGGAAAGGGGCTAGGGTTTTTAATCCGCGATTGGCGGCCTCAGAGGTCCAGGCAAAGAGCGCAAGGGGAAAAATGCGGGCTATCATTCTGCGCCTGGCGGGGCAGCTTAATCGTCGGCGGGGAAGATGTCTTTCAAGGCGACTTTGAACCCTGGCAACACCTTGCCGCCGTCAAGGGTATCGTTGATGGTCAGCGTCTTGACCGGCTTTCCCGGCTGGTAGACCTTGACTTCCTGTGCTTCGGGATAGAAATACCATGCCACTGTGCCAGCGGCAAGATAATTGGCGATCTTGTCGCCGATGTCTTTGGGGCGATCAGTGGGCGAGACGACCTCAACGGCCAGGTCGGGCGCAATAGGAACCCAGGTTTCACGAGGACGCTTTGGATGGCGGGCTTTGGAAATGAAGCCTACGTCGGGCATGTAATCCTCGCCTGATACTCTGTAGCCGCCTTGTTCGCCGGTGAGGTAGCCGATGTCATTGGCTTTTAGGTAGAACCTGATTTCAGCGCCAATATTGATGCCAATTTGCGAAGACAGGCTATTGCTGACCACTTCGACGATCTCTCCTCCGATGTATTCAAGCGCTCTGTCTGCGTTTTCAGGCAGCGCTGCAATTTTCTCAAACTCTTCGACACTCACTCGCGCGTGTGTTTGGACTGCCATTGCCATACTCCTGACCCGATATGACTTCCGTATCATTCTACCACTGTTCGAGGCGATCCTGCCGCGACGGATAATCGGCGTGGCTTGCAGTTTCAGCGCTGCCGACGTGGTAGAAAACAACACCACTTTACGAAGTTTCGTCAGGCAGGGCGCGTCCTGCCGACACGCGCCTCACCGGCTTGCCCGGTGGCGAGGTTTTACCTCGCTACTTGCCCAGGCCGAGCTACGCGAACTGACCGCACCACTACTAAGCTGATGGAAAACAGGTTATCCGGCCTGGGCGGGTTCGTAGTGCAAAGGAAGACCGATCAGGGACTCCTGATCATGACGGTAAAGATGTCAACCAACCCAGGCCGCCCTACTCAATAAGCTCGGTCATCACCACATTGGCACCAGTACAAAACTGGTTATGCGGCCTGGGGAGATTATGTGTGGCACCGACTGAACGTTGGGAGAATACAGAATCCCGCTAATGGTGGTTCAGTTACAAACTAGGCCGAACAGAATTTCTGATTAAGACGTGCAATCATTTAATGTTCTCCTGTATGTGTAGCCATGTATGAGCTGGCAGTTAGGGACGCAGAAATGGAAGTTTCGACCCATTGGATTGTCGGGCGGACCCGCGTGGAATCGCCAAGAGGTTCTGGTCCTCGATTATCGGTGATAGTGGATAGGATCATCAGTATTCCGGCGAATATGACTAGAAGCAAAATGGCAAGCAAGCCCCAAAACCTACGACGGGCTTTCAAATGAAATACCTCCCTGTAAAATCCATTCGAGTTAGGCGCAGATGGCCTCGATGTTAAGAGTCTAGCTAGAAACAGACGCGCCTCGCACGCTGCCAAGCCCATCCTGGACAAACCAGTTCCATGCCCCGCTCGGATTCTGCTGTTCTGCAATTCCCATTGGGTCATGCACGTAGCGGGTGACGTTCGCCCCTGCCGTAGCCTGCAAGACTTTCCAGAGTCCTGGTTGGTTGTCTTTGAGGTACGTCGTAACCGTCGCGCCGACGGGCGCTGCTCTCGGCGTCCAGCCCCGTCGTACAGGTAGGAGTTTCCGCCCATACTCAGTAGCCTATTGGCTCTGTCCCAGGTGTGGGTGTTTGTGCCGTCGCTGGTCAGTCGCCCGGCAGAATCATAGCTGAATCCCGCGTTGGTGAGGCGGTTGGCGGCGTTGTAGGTGTAGTTGGTGTAGTTGGTGGTGGTCGGCGAACTGTTGACGGTGACGACCTGTTGTGTCCTATTGCCAGCGAGGTCGTAGGCATAGCTGTACGTGCGTGACACAGAAACGCCAGTGTTAACTCCCGCGTAGACGTTGGATTTCCGTGTTTCGCGCGTTGGGCCTTCGGGAGTTAACACATTCGCGTCTGAACGGGATCATAACGGGCAAGATGCCCACTCATCTTTTGGGAAGCGCGTAGAAAACTAGCCAGCCTTTCACGACATCAGCTTGCTGTAAAGCTGCTCTGTTTCCTTTTCAAGCCCAAGATCGGCGTTGTCCAGGCTGCTCTTCATCTTCTTGAAGTGGCTGGCGGCTTCGCTGCGGCGGCCCAGGTCGCTGTACAGCGTCATCACGCGCCGGTGAATGTCCTGCCGCAGCGGATTTTCTTTGGTGGCCTGGAGCAAGAGCGTGAGGGCCGGTTCGGGACGGTTTTCGTCC
>DATGFK010000009.1:0-8441 GCA_035309185.1 Aggregatilineales bacterium | reverse complement strand
GACGCTGGCGGAAACACTGGCAGAGAACCTGACGGAGGAAGGCCATACTGTACTGACAGCCCACGACGGTGAACGCGGACTGACCGCGATCCGGACAGAGATGCCTGACCTTGTTATCCTTGACATCATGCTTCCTGTGCTGGATGGGCTTAGTTTATGCCGCATGGTACGCAAGGACTCGTCTATTTCACATATTCCAATCATCATGCTGACCGCCCGTGGTACCGAGGTGGACAAGATCATTGGCCTGGAAACTGGCGCCGATGACTACATTGTGAAACCTTTCGGCCTGGGCGAATTCCTGGCGAGGGTGCGCGCCGTGATGCGCCGTGCGAGGGGCAACAATGCCAGCGTGCCGGACGAACTGACTTCTTCGGATTTGCGCGTTGACCTGACCGGGCGACGCGCCTTCCGGGGTGAACGGGAACTGCATCTGAGCAACAAGGAGTTCGATCTGCTCACCGAGCTGATGCGTAACCAGGGCGCGGTACTTTCGCGAGACCTGATCCTGACCAAAGTGTGGGGCTATGAATACTTTGGAGACAAACGCACGGTTGATGTTCACATTCGCTGGCTGCGGGAAAAGATCGAGGACGACCCATCCGATCCGCAGCGCATTGCAACGGTAAGAGGTGTCGGCTATCGCTTTGAAGGATGAGGCTGGATGAACCCTGGCGACGTGCTGCTGTTGATTTCGGCTGCGGCAGTTCTGGTACTGCTGATTCGTGTACAGTCCTTATCGGCGACAGATTATGAACGGCAGCACATGCTGGAGAAATCGGAACGACAACTCACCTACGAACGCCAACAGGTTGACATCGCACGAACCTACAGCACGATCCTCGCTGATACTGTTTTTGACCCCGTGTTTGTTCTTGATTCCGCGCTGCGGATCGTGACTGCCAACCGAGTTGCCTACGAGACTTTTAACATCAAAGGCGATGCAATGGGCCAAAGCCTGATCGCGGTCACGCAGAACCACGAACTGGATGCGCTGAGCGAAAAACTGCTGCATGGAGAGACCGTTCTCGATAGCCAGATCGAAGTTAAGGAGCGCACCTTCCGTGTGCGCAGTGCGCGCGTTCCTGGCCCCTCAACGGCAAGCGCTATCCTGGTGCTCCAGGACATCAGCGAACTGCTGCGGTTGACACGCGCTCGTCGTGAAATGGTGGCGAACTTCTCACACGATCTTCGCACGCCTATCAGCAGCATCCGGCTTCTAGTGGATACCCTGATCCAGAACTTCGGACGCAATTCCGAACGCGATCAACGTCTGCTGGGCAAGATTGCCGGGGAAACCGACAGTTTGCAGCACATGACGCAGGAACTCATTGACCTGTCCATGATCGAGTCTGGCAAAGCGATCATTCGTATGGTCCCTGTGAGACTGGCGCAGATTCTTAACGAAGCTTACGGGCTGATGACCACCCAGATTGAGCAGAAAAAACTCGAACTGGTCAACGAAGTGACCGAGGATGTCTCCGTACTGGTTGATCCGGAGCAAACGCGGCGGGTTCTGACTAACATCATCCATAACTCCGTGAAATTTACGCCCGCACCAGGAAGAATTGTCCTGTCTTCGGCGCGTGACGGGCAAATGGTGACGCTTCGCGTGCGCGATTCGGGGCCGGGCATTCCACCGCAAGACCGGGCGCGGATCTTTGAACGCTTCTATCAGGTAGACACATCCCGCAGCAACCAGCAGGGTTCCGGGTTGGGTCTGTCTATCGCCAAGCACATCATTGAGGCGCAAGGCGGCTCCATCTGGGCCGAGGCGGGCATTCCTAGCGGCGCCTGCATCTGCTTCACTATCCCCCTGGCGGATGAGAATAAAGTTCCGGCATAAACCTCAGTCGTAGCGTTGGCCCTGACGAAAAACTTTTAGGCGATTGTAGCCGCTCACCGTCTATGCCATAATTGGTGTTATGCGTAGACGAAAGCGCGATTATTCGCATAATCTGCCCCTCTTCAGAGTTACATGCCTGGCACGCCCGGGCCCACGCTAAATCCTGCTTCACGCGCCAATTCAACCTCTATTTGTCTGAATCTTTTGAACAAGCAGGAGTCTCACCATGTCTGAATCCACCAGCCGACATGTTGCATCGGCTGTCTCCTACACAAATTACCGGTTGCTACGGATCAGCATCCTGGCGGCTGTGATCGGCGTTCTGGCCGGGATCGCAGCCGAAATTCTTGACCGCCTGATCGGCCTTGTCACCAATATCGCCTTCTACCGGCGCCTTTCAACAGAACTCGTTCCCATAGGCGGCAATACAGTCGGCGCGTGGGTGATCGTTATCCCGGCAATCGGCGGCTTAATCATTGGTTTCATGGCCCGCTACGGGAGCGAACTGGTGCGCGGGCATGGGATCCCGGAAGCGATGGAAGCCGTGCTGATGAAGCGCAGCCGAATCCCGCCTAAAGTTGCGATTTTGAAGCCTCTCAGCGCAGCGATCTCGATAGGTTCGGGACAGCCGTTCGGCGCGGAAGGCCCGATTATCCAGACTGGCGCTGCCATTGGATCGATTCTGGGGCAGGCTTTGCAAACGACTGCCGTCGAGCGCAAGGTATTGCTGGCCTGTGGTTCCGCAGCGGGCCTGGCAGCGATCTTCGGTACCCCCATTGCCGCCGTGATCTTTGCCATCGAACTCCTGTTGTTTGAATTCCGGGGCCGATCCTTCATCCCACTCGTGATCGCTTCGACCATTGCCACCGAAGTTCATATCGTCTTGTTTGGGCCAGGGCCAGTCTTCAAAGTTGGTATTATGAACTTCGGCAGCCCACTGATCCTGGTTTTCTTTCTGGTTCTGGGCCTGATGTGCGGCCTGGGTGCGATGGTTCTAACGCGAGGCCTGTACCTGATCGAAGACCTTTTTGAACACTCGCGCATCAACACGTACCTGTGGCCTGCCCTCGGCGGTCTGTTTGTCGGCATTGTGGGCTATATCATCCCCCGTCTGACTTATCCCGGCGTTGACGTCTTCGGGCCTGGCTACAGCGTGATTGGCAGTATCCTGGCCGGGCAATATGCGCTGGGCTTTCTGGTGGTGCTGCTGTTGACGAAGACGGCAGTCTGGCTGGTTTCGCTCGGCTCCGGCACGTCAGGAGGTGTACTCGCCCCTGTCTTCATGATCGGGGCGGCAATAGGCGGCATTTTCGGCCTGATGCTAAAAGCTGCCTTCCCCGAACTCGGCTTTGACCCGACGGCCTTCGCTATCGCAGGCATGGCGGCTGTGTTTGGCAGCGCGACGCGGGCGACATTCGCGTCTATTGTTTTTGCCTTCGAGATGACACAGAGCTACCAGTCGATCTTGCCGGTGATGTTCGCCTGTGTCATTGCCGACGTGCTGGTCAGCCATCTGACCCAAACCAGTATCTTGACCGAACAACTGCGGCGCAGCGGTGTACTGGTCAAACACGAGTACGAGGCCGATATTCTGGACATGGTTCCAGTCTCGTCGGTGATGCTTCCACCCCTGACCATTCCCCATACGATGACGGTAGCCGACCTGATCGAGCGGATCAACCAACACGATCCACACTACACGGCGCACCAGGCGCTCTTGCTCACGGATGAGCAGGAGCATTTATGCGGGATCGTGACGCGCGGCGATCTGATCAAAGCCATGAACGCCGGTCATCCCGAATGGACGGCCTTACAGGCGGGGACCGCAACTTTAGTTGTCGCCTATCCAGGGGAATCAGTTCGCGATGCCCTGGCACGCATGGCGCAGGCAGACGTGGGACGCCTGCCCATAATTTCTCAGGACGATCCTGCGCATGTTCTGGGCTACCTCGGTCGTGCCCAGGTTTTTGAGGGCTACAAGCGCCGTCTGCAAGAGGAACGGGAGCTGGAAGGCGGCTGGCGTCGGGCCGCCCCTTCCGCGAGCAACTTATCGAATGGGCGCAAGGGCTAGAATACCTGTTCCTGCGCGCACGCTTGGATGGAAGCCTGTGCGCGTGAATCGCCGGGCGCCAGGCGAAGCCCTTCTTGCAAAAACGACTGTGCCACTCCACACTGATGCTGTTTGAGGAGTACAAGCCCCAGCCCAATCTCAGCGTCGGCCTGGATGTGCGGATCGTTGTTGCCAAACAGATCGCCCGGTGCTGCGTTCTGCGCGGTCTGAATAGCCTGCTGGAAGGCATAGGAAGCCTGATCATAGTGACCGAGCGCAAAATGCGCGTTGCCCAGGCCATCATATACGCTTAAGAGATGCATATCTGCATTTTGCAGGGCCTGCTGGAAGGCAATCACAGCCGCCGACCACTGTTGGAGCGCCAGGCTGGTTTCGGCAAAACCCTGATAAGCGTCAGCGTCGTGGGAATTGGCATCAAGAGCCTGTCTAAAAAAATCCTGGGCCAGATCATTATTGCCGCGAGCCATCACATATTGCCCGTGCCAGACCGCCAGTTCGTCAGGATAGGCCAGGATTTCGGCGGTCAGACTTTCCATATTTGGGAACACGTCCTGGCTGTGAATTGGCCCAAATTCTGCTCCAATGGTCTGGTTCTGATTGCGCCCGGCCAGGAGGAGGCGCACGTCGAGCATCCGGGTTGGGTAAGGTAAGCCGTTGCGGTTGGGAGACAGCAACGGCGGCAAACTCAGGCCGAGTTCGTCCATAATCTGCTGCACGTTAACACTTTGCAGACTCCAACTTTCTGCGGGCGCTTTGATCGTCCAGTAATACAGGCCTGGCGCCATCTGGCCGTGTCCCTCCTGGTCGCCAAAAAGAACCCACACGCGATCCGAGCCTCCGGTGGGGGCCAGTTCCAGACCATAGGCCAGATGAAAGGCGGGCGGTTGCGCCGATTGAAGGCCATCCTGATCCATTCGGGGCGGCTTAACCCAAAGCTGGATAGCTGTGTGAGGAAAAGGAATCCGCGTGCCCAGCATGACTTGCGTCCAGTTGGCGCTTTCAACGCCTGCGGGCAGATTGAATTTAAGGATGGGTGCGATGCTCTGGCCTGGCTCTTGGGCCATTTGTACGGGAGATGCGACGCCGTTCGGCGCAAGCACCTGCCATAAGTAAGGCGACTGTAAGTCGGCATTCCAATAGGTGAAATCGCCATTGGGAAGGGGATCATAGAACGATGCGTCGCGATCTGGCACAATCATTGCGGCTGCTCGTAGGTCGTCGGTTTTCGCATCGGTAACAATGACCTGAGCGCCCGTTGTCGCGTCGAAGGTGCCGTCTCCATTGATGGCGCTGAGAACGTAATTTTCTGTACGACCCGGATCAAGTGTTGGTGATCCCTGGTCAATGTGCCAGAAGACAGGCTCTCCTGCCGAGAATTGCACGGAAAAGCGCGGCGTCAAGGTCGCAGTGCTTTGATTGGCAACCTTGACCTGCAAGTGCTCAACCCCATTGCTTCCCAATTGAACTGGCTGCTGCACTTCCACGGTCAGGTCAGGTGCCCGCAGCTTGAAAAAGATCAGACTTCCCCCGATCAGCACAACTAATCCGCCGATCAGGGCCATTGAGAGAATAGCCTTGGCCCTCAGCCGCACCCCCTGTCCCGGAGTAGGATGCGGGGTTTGTGTTGCGGTACTTCCCGCTGCTTCAAGCTGCTCACGACGCATGAGTGCCACAAAAAAGGGTAATGCGAAAAAGTACCAGTAGTTGGAAAGGCTCCGATGGCCGAACCACAAAGCCAGCCCTGGCGCCAACCACATAAACTCCGTCCAATCATGAAAATGACGATAGTACAGGTACAACAAGACCAGGTATATGCCAAGCATAAAAGCAAAGAATGCCGTCTGAGGGATCAGTACAAGGTTGAAGAACGTAAGTTGCGATAAACCGTCTCCGAGCAGGATCAGGTTCCCTGAAAGAGCATCCGTTATCCCATTCCACCATGCCTGGGCATTCCAGGCGATAAACGGCCCGTTAAAGGCCAGAAACACGCCGCCCGCGATGATCGAGAACTCTAAAAGCGCGTACCAGCGCTGCCTTATGCTGGCGTCTCGCGACTCATGCCAGAGGCGAATCAGCAGGAAAGGCGCCAGCAGCCACGGCTGCTGCTTACAGGCGCAAGCGATCCCGAACCACAATGCACGCTGTCTGTGATGCTTCCAGGCCCAGATCATCAGGATCAAGAAGAATATCCACAGGATGTCATTGACCCCGTTGAAGCTGACCGCACTGAACTTGCTCACTATGAATAGGGGAAGTACCGCGATGGGACGCCACTCTGAAGGCGCCGCGAGAAAAAGTGCAACCAGGGTTAAGGCCAGGAACATTGGGAAAACTATCTGTGTCGAGAGACCCACCATCTGAAAGGGCACAAAAATGATAAACGCGAGCGACGGGTATACGAACCTGGACACGAGGCTGCCGTCAAACTCTGGGGTGGTTGAATTGTCAACCGGTGAACGATTGATCCATAAGCTGCCAAGCATGTCTTCCTGGTAAGGGTTGTGCCCAGTCCTCAGCAACCTGGCACTGTAATCGCTGAACATCCATTCATCAATCCGATTTTGCACACCGTCCTGGAGCGGAATTTGTGCTATCCACTGGCTCGCAAAAATGAGAAGGGCAGCGGCCAGGATTGCCCAGGTAGCGCGTTCGTGCAGTTGGCGCTGCGCCGCCAGGAAGAACAGCACGAAGCCTGTTGCGCTAAGCCCAAGGGCAAACAGGGCAGTCAGTAGCGGCACACTTATCCCCCCGAAGTTCAGGACACGGTTTGTGCCATCCCAACACAACAACCCCACCGCCACCAGGCCAAACCGCAAGACTAGTTTTTCGGAAGTAACGCTAGATCGATTTTCCAATGGGAGGCTTACCTTTCAGTCATGGTCGGGCAATTTGGCGCGCTTATGCAATCTCAGCGGAGGTTAAACATGGCACGACGCTGCACGTGCCTCGTTTTTCAACCTTCTATTCAGTGTTACTTGCCAGTTGCTGGCAAGTCTATTCATATCTGGTAGACTCGGTAGTTCTCAGGAGTAGAAGCGATACGATGCCGACGATTGTTGCCTCAAATAACTTGACCATCCAGATTGAAAATAACACATGGTCATTGCACAACGGTCGAGGAGATTCTGTACCTGCCATTGTCCAGGCGCAAACCGATGGGATCTCATACCGACCTTCTTTTGCCACGGCGAGACATCTGCCCCCCGAGGGTCGCCTGGCCGGTAATCACATCACAATGGTCGTAGTCGGGTGGGCTGTAGAGGATTCAAGTTGGCATCTGGGCATCATGGTGACCCCGGAAATTGCGCAATCGCGCGGTGGACGCTGGTGCGGCCTGGCCCGCTGGAATCACTACGATGGCGAGAGTGCGGAGGAAGCAGGGCGCGCACTGGCTACCACCCTCAATAAACCGTTCCGGCTGGTGCCCCCGCCAGATGCGCAGTCGGAGGGCCAGGATGCGGCAGCGGTAAGTGCAACCTATGCGCCGCATACAGCCCCACCTGAGGCGCCGCCTTCGCCCACCAGTTTGCCTGAGGTCGAGCCGGTTCAGCCGGTGTCGCTCATGCCGCTGCCGATCACAATGGGTGACTGGACGATGGACGAAGACGACAGTGGTCTGATCTGGCAGCGATCCCACACCTGGCACCGCCGACAGGTGGTAAACGGCATTTTTCTGGTCATCTTGACCCTGGCCTTTGCTGCCCTTTCCCTCGGCGCTCAATTTTCGGTCTTTGCGCCGCCCCAGCCGGATTGGCTGCCCCTGGTTGGTCTTATCTTGACAGTTCTGATGCTCATTTTGAGTGTGCGGCAATTCTTCACCTTGAGCCGTGCAAACACAGTCCTTATTGATAACCAGCAGCGCCTTGTGCGCGTGATGCGGGGCTACAGAAGTGGCGGCGGTTCGCGCTCCGCTCGGACGTTGGTGCAGTCGCCCTACGAAGGACTTGACTACATCCTGGTCAGCCATGTTCTGGGCCGCCGCGATTCTGGCAACCCGTATGACCGTGTTTCGCTGGAAGCTTGGATCCACATTTTTTCGCCCCGGCGCGGATTTATCAATGTATGCTATGTCAATCAAGCCGATGGCCGGTCACTGACGGGCCACTCTTTTGAAGTACGCCGACCCCTCGATCTGCACGAGATCAATACGCCCGTGCATCATTCCGCACTGTATGTGGCCGAGATGGTCGGAATCCCAGCTTATGTAGAGGGGCGCTAGTTCTTTGGCCCACATGCTTTCATAGGCAGGCGAAACGAGAGCACTACGAGAATCGCCTGGATGCCGTCCAAGTCACTTTCAATAGTGAGAACATTGGCAATCTTCGCCAGTGCAACCCTGTTGCTGGCAGTGCCAGCGCAGTCAGGTGCTGCGCCAGTTCCCCCGTCGCCTTTGCACAGCGTCATCCCCATGCCCGTCTTTGTCAGCGCGACGGGTAGCAATTTTACGCTAACGGCGGATGCCGATATTTATGTAGAGCCTGCTACCCCTGAGATCGAGGCAATAGGGCAATTCCTGGCCGACAG
>DATGFK010000008.1:0-4062 GCA_035309185.1 Aggregatilineales bacterium | reverse complement strand
GGGGCGTTCAGGGTCAAAACGACGGTTGAAGTGTCCGAGGCTTTGACGCTGGCAATTGTAGAGGCCAGGAACGACGGCGTTCCCTTCACGCCGATCAGGCGATTCCAGGAAAAGACCACGTCGTCGGCGGTCATGGAATTGCCCGACGAGAAGACGATCCCACTCTTCAGCGTGAAGGTATAGGTCAGACCATCCGACGAAATATCCCACTTCGTTGCCAGGTTAGGAATGATCTTGGTCACGTTATCGGCTGGGAAGGTCACAAGCGTGTCGTAGGCGGCTTTTTCGATGATGCCGCCCTCCGGCTCGAAGCCACGCGCCGGGTCGAGCGAAGTCGTGTTTTCAGCGATGCCAATTACCAGGTTTTTGGATTGTGCCGAGACGCTGGTGAAGCTTAAGGCGCCAAAGGTCAGTACGCCAATCAGCGCCAGCGTAAGAGGACGTCGTATTGTAAACATTTGTGGTCTCCCGTAATTAAATTAATGTAACAACTATAAGCCTTTCGTGTCGTAGAGACAAGCAATTCAAGCTTTGGGCTTGCCCTGTCGTCTTGATGAGAGGTGTATGAGTTGTTGCAAATTCATAGAAATGCGATAACTGAGGGGAATTGTGGGGTTATTTTGCCGATCTGACACCCAGCACAATTGAAAATCTAGTTAACGCAATCATTCAGGGAATCATTTCATGGATTATCCAGGCCGAGTACACCAGTTACGCCAGAACATGCAACAGGCTTCGATTGATCTTGTCTTCGTGCCGATCAGCGCAGATTTGCAATACCTGGCTGGCATTCCGCGCACAATGCCGAACTTCGGCCTGACCATCCATAATGGGCGGTGGCTGGAAGGCGCCTTCATCGGTCAAAGTGTCGGCCCCGTGCTTGTTTTACCGCGTATGACCGCCGAATTTGATCTGCAAGGGATGGTGGGCGGCGAACTGCGTGTCATTACAGATCAGGAAGATACTACTGCCGCTGCGCGTGAACTGCTGGGTCGTTTTAAGTTGGGCAAACAGCCCCATATTGCCCTGGGCGTGACCACCCAGGCCGAAACGGCAGTTGCGTTGCAACAGCTTGTCCCTGACGTGCTTTTCTCGAACGCTTCTGAATTGATTCGTCCGCTGCGCCAGATCAAAAGTGGGGACGACCTTGACGTCATGCGCCGCGCCGGGGCCGTCACCGAAGCGGCCTTCGGTGAGGTATTGAAGCACTTGAAACATGGCATGACCGAGAACGAGATCAACGCCGAGGTTGACCTTCAGTTGCGCCGTCACGGCGCGCTAGGCCCATCGTTTGTCACGACGATGTATAACAGTGGCCCCAAGCATCACCTGAACCTGGGACTGGCGAATACGGCCAGGAATGAATCTCTGCTGCCACCCGTCTCGCTGTTGTTTGATTTCGGCGCGGCATTCGAGGGCTACTGCTACGATTATGGACGCACTGTCTTTTTTGGCGAACCTGACGCCGAGATGATGAAGGTCTATAACACGATCATGGCCTCACAGGCTGCGGGAATCAAGGCGCTTAAGGCGAGTGCCGCGACCTGCCAGGAGGTAGACCGCGCCGCACGTGCGGTTGTGGTAGACGCGGGCTACGGCCCTAATTTCCGCCATCGCCTGGGCCACGGGATCGGACTGGACGTGCATGAGCCACCCTTTCTGATCGAAGGCGATACAACGACGCTTCAGGCAGGTATGACCTTCACCATTGAACCGAGCATCATTGTTCCGGATGGATTTTCCGCGCGCGTCGAAGACATTATCCTTGCCACGCCAAAGGGAGGCGAACCGCTCACGAGTGGTTTCCAGGTATTGCAGGTGATTGAGTAACGGGCGTGCGGGCCGAAATGTTCTGAAAAAAATCGGCCAGTATCGCATGACTGTTATAACACTGTGATGTTGCCGTAATGTGCGTTGTAACGTTTCAAAGGTAAAGTAATGGTCAGTGGTCAATCGCAGCCAACATCACTCAACCGAAGCATCACTGGCACACTCACTGCAACATACGTCGTTACTCTCATCTTCACACAGAACTGAACCATTGTAGCACAGCACTCCGACCACTTTTTCTGCAACAAAACCGGGCAACTCGCCCGGTTTTGCGTTCTCCTGCGTTAACTGTACTTTTATTTCCCGTAGGGTTCCAGCGCAGCCATCCGCGTGATCACCACGTAACCACGCCAGAGATAGTCCACACAGCGGAGTGCTACGCGCCGCGCTCTTAGCTGCGTTGTGGGATACGTCAGCGGGTGCGGGATGGCTGGATCGATCCACATTCCGCCCTGTGGCTGCTTATCAAATAACACGTGTTCCGGGGGCAGCGAGTCGGTGTTAAGGCCGCGCAGCAGAACCGTGCGCTGGCGGGAATCCGTGTCCAGCAAGGGGTTCCAGGCGTTTGCCTGCCAGTCGGATGGCCCGGTGGCGCTTTCCGTCAGCGCTATCGCCTCGAATTGATCGCCCTGGTCGCGCTGCAAGTTCCAGCGAATCTCAAGGGCCGGGCCAAAGGCTCGACCGACATACCAGCGCACAGGCGGGAGCGTCACCCGTGGGCCGAGAAAATCGGCCAGCGGAGCCAGCACCACGCGGGTTTCACTTTCCAGATAGATGGTGGTCAGGTCGGCATTGAAGCGACCCAGGCAGGCGCGCAGACCGGACTCGTCCAGGGTTGTGTTCGAGAGGCGCGGAGCCGACATATGGGTGACTCAGGCCTGGGCCGCGCCCCGGTGCAGCCGGGTGTAGCTGCCCCAGGTCAGCGCCTGGTTGGTCAGCACATTGTCGATCAGGGCGTGGGCGGCGTTTGGCTCCTCATCCGTTGATTCGGCGGTGATGGTCACGGCTGAAACGCCCATCCCCATGTCGAACTCAGCGGTTTCGGGCAGGTCGGGCACATCGGCCACGTCGGGGTAGACGTAGCCGTAAGGGTTCTTCGCCCCCAGTAGCTGTCCTACGCCATGCAAGCGGCTGCGAAGCGCCTGCTGCTGCTGGGCTGTGGCTTCAAGGCCAGGATAGATAATCGTCATCAGCAGGTAGCGGATAGCAACGCAGCCCATCCCCTGAGCGCGGCTGGCTCCCATCTGCACTTCGGCCAGGTTAATACGGGCGATGAGCAGAGAAAGCAGCCCGACGTGCCAGCGCTCGAAGTTTCGCAACGAAAGACTGCCATAAAAGGTCACACTGCTCAAGCTTTCATCGGCGAGCGAACCGCGCGGCAGGGGAGGATCGTAGGCCGACTGCGGGAAGGAGTCGGTCACGCTCACGTGGCTGCGCATGGCGCGGCTGCCGAACAAGCGGCAGGCCGGACACAGCGCCCGGTAGATAGCCGGGGCATCTTTCGCGTGCTGCACGACCTGTCGCTCGGAGCAAGCCTGTTCCGCCGAACAGCAGTCCACCCTGGCATCCAGCAGCACGGACTCGGCGGCGCGGCGCAGCGCGCCCTTGACGATTGACGCCGGGATAAACACGCTCCGCTCACCGCTGGCGGGATGAATAGCACGCACGAAGCGTGAGGGAAGGCTCGGTTCACGGTTGGAGGGAACGTTGGCCGGAATCGGGGAACGATCCGGGATGAATAACGGACTGACCGTACTGACCGAAAAATCCAGGCGGAGTTCGTTGACTGTCTGGCGGTGCATGAGACTAATTCTATAGGCTCAGGGATTTTCGAGCCAATCGGCCAGCGCAACGATGCGGGACTCGGCCTCGGCTTCACTGAAGCGCGGCGTGTCTCTGCCCAGCAGCGAAGGGACAAGCTGGTCGGCGTCCAGGTACCGGCTGCGATCCCAATCGAGTGCCAGGCGCCCGCGTCCCAGGCCGCGTGACCTGTCCGCACCAAGCGGGATCAGGCCGTTCTCGAAGGCTCGCAGGCCGAGAAGGACGATTCCCTGTTCCGGCAGCGCCAGGTTTTGGGCAACCAGTTGAAAGTTGAAGCGCGTGCCGGTGGGTACGGCCTCGCGGCGATAAAGGCTGCCTTCGATCATCACATCCCGGTCACGGCTCAGGGTCGCCCCGCGCCGGACAGCAAACGTTCCAGGCCAGCTTTCTGGAATCACGCGCAGATCGCTC
>DATGFK010000007.1:0-2347 GCA_035309185.1 Aggregatilineales bacterium | reverse complement strand
CATCACAGATGCAAAACAAACGCGCCCAGCGAGGCTATCATTTTACCCCATCTTGAGTGCGACCCTAGAACAACGCCTCACAGTTTGATGGCTGTGAGGCGTTGATCAGTGTTCATGTCTTGGCTGAATCTGAAAGGGCCTGGATGCTAAGGTAGGTGCAGCTTATGGTCAGGTCGTCGAGCGAGCGTTTTATCGGTTGGGGACACGGGACGATGCACCGACGTGTCTACAGCAGCCGAAACTGCGGGTGAAGCACCTGTGGATGTCTGCAATGATGCCTTTTTGTCAGTATTTTGACCAGGATCCGGCGCAGTGACCTCTTTTTCGCCAACGTTTGTCGTGGTGGCGGGTTTGTTTTCCACGCCTTTTGGCACATCTGGCTTGGAGAGTGGTGTGGATGCGGCAGGCGCCAGACTCGGTGAAATGGGCTTACTGGCAGGCTGCACAGGTGCTGGTGCAACGGTGGGCGTGGTGGGCGTCGGGGAAACCGAAGGTGTCACTGGGGCTGGCGCAGCTACAGGCTGGACAGCCGGAGTCGGGCGCGTGACCTCTTCGTGGCTGGGCTGGCGAACTTCCGGCGTCACTTTGCGCTCGGTCCCTCGGTAAGGGCGTGGGCCGTACTGATCGATGATCAGGCGGCGAACCAGCGCGGCATCAGAATCCGCCTCCTGGAGGCGACGGTAGAGTTCCATAAACCCGTGTGGCTTCACCAGGAACACGTCAACACCGGCATCAAAGGCCTCTTCAATAAGAGTCCTGTCGTCGTGCATGGTCGCCATGACGATAATGGATTCCGGATTTTCCTGGCGGAGAGTCTTGATAATATCCAGCCCAGTAGCGTCGGGTAGTTCCTGATCTACCAAGGCTAGGGCCAATTGCGGGAAGCCACGAGCGGCTTTCAGCCCATCGGCGCCCGTACCTGCGCCACTAACCTTGAACCCGGCGGTCTGAAGAAGACGTTCGACGAAATCACGATTGGCCGGTTCGTCGTCAATAACGAGCGCATGGCCGTCTTTAAGAATAATCATAGGCTCATTCCTGCCTCTGCCGTGATGTGGGCTTCAGGGTTTGTTTGGATTTTGAGGCGCTGGCGGTAATGGAGGCGGCGTAACCTTGTTTTGCCCCTCACTGACAGCAGGTGAGTCAGTGGGTGCCTTTGCAGCCTCAGAAATTTCTTTGGCACCCTCTTTGTTTTCCGGAGCAGGTGCGGGAGTAGGCTGTGGCTGTGAAATGGCCGCAGCCGAGATCCCTGGCGTTACAGGTACAACCGGAGCCGGAGGCGCACTACTGACAGTCGTAACTGAGGGAGCGACTGTTGGGTTGGCAGATGGAACGGGTGCTGGCGGTGGCGTGGGGGCAACCGGGGGCGCCGAGGTCACGCCAGCCGCCGCAGCCGCGCCCACCGCGGCGCCTGCCGGGACAGGATTCTTGACCAGCTCGTCGTAACGATTCAGCGTAGCCAGTAACTGCGGGATAGGCAGCGGCTTGGGTAAATAGTCGTCACAGCCAGCCTCGATGCAGCGATCCCGATCACCGAGCATTGCATAGGCGGTTACAGCAATAATAGGCGTGGTCAAGCCCTGGGCGCGTAAACTGCGAACAACTTGCAATCCGCCAATTTCCCCGGCCAGCTCAACGTCCATCAGGATCAGGTCGAATTTCTCGCGCATCAGTTCTTTCTGCGCGATCTCGCCTTCGGTATACGACACGATGACATGCTTATTCATGCTGGCAACCCGCTCGACGAGCGCCAGATTTGTAGGGTTATCTTCGACGTATGCGATTCGCATGAGCTTAGCCCTGTTCTGCTTTTTGTTCGATGACTTCCGGCACAAACACCGGCAATGTAAAGTACAGGGTCGTACCCTGCCCCAGCGTGCTTTCGACCCAGATGCGGCCACCCATCAGGTTGAGTAGCTTGCGCGAAATGGCGAGACCCAGCCCCGATCCGGCGCGGCCCTTCTTACGGCCACTGCTGCCCTGTCGGAACTCCTCAAAGATGGAGTCCTGTTCTTGAGGCGGAATGCCAATTCCTGTGTCGCGCACCCAAAGCGTAACCTCGTTCGGGTTGTCCTGCCGAGCACCGACGGTGATCGACCCTTCGTCGGTAAATTTGGCTGCGTTACTGAGCAAATTCAGAATGACCTGGCGAATACGCAGCGAGTCGCCGCGAACGTGCGGCAGATTGGGCGCGGTATCGCGTTTGAGGTGGATAGGCTTGTCGCCGACCAGACCCACTGCCGTCGCCAGCACGCCCTTGAAAATCGGTTCCAGGTCAACATCCTCGATTTCCATATCGAGCTTGTCGGCGTCCACTTTGGACAGGTCGAGAATGTCGTTGATCAAC
>DATGFK010000006.1:0-5636 GCA_035309185.1 Aggregatilineales bacterium | reverse complement strand
CAGTTCGCCAAAAATACCCAGGCGCGATGTGAAGTCGCTGATGCGGTCGCGCAGCGTCATTTTCATTGGAACGTTTGTTGTCACTTGATTGGTGCTTTCCATCGTCTGTACTTCTACTTTCTGACCAGGAACGGTCCCATTGCCAGCAGGTCAAGCCCACTGTTGTGAAAGGTATTCCAGGCATTGGCGGGCGTATTCACAATCGGTTCGCCGCGCAAATTGAATGATGTGTTCAGCAGCACGGGTACGCCGGTAGCCTCGCCAAAGCGCTTGATGACCTCGTAATAACGCGGATTGGTCTCGCGGTCAACCGTCTGCAAGCGGCCCGTACCACCCTCGTGTGTCGTCGCGGGGATGACTGCCTGCTTATCTGATCGGACAGGGCTGACCATCAGCATGAATCGAGGCGGATACTGACTCGCCACGTCGGGAAAATCGAAATACTCCTGAGCGCATTCACTCAGCACGACTGGCGCAAAGGGTCGGAACGGTTCGCGATATTTGATCTTGGTGTTAACTACGTTCTTCATTTCGCTGCGGCGTGGATCGGCCAGAATGCTGCGATTGCCCAGCGCACGCGGCCCCCATTCAAAGCGGCCCTGGAACCAGCCGACAACCTGCCCTTTGGTGATCGACTCAGCCACCTGATCGAGCAGCTTATCGTCGTCGGTGATTAGATCGTAGCGGATCCCGTTCTGCTCCAGGAAATCGCGTATCTCGCCTTCGCCGTATTCCTGCCCCCAATAAGCATCCTTCATGACCATCTGGCGGGGCTGATTCAGGACGCTGTGATAGACCCACAGCGCCGCTCCGAGTGCGCCACCGTCGTCACCAGCCGCTGGCTGAATGTAGACCTCTTCAAAGGGAGTCTCCTGCAAAATCTTGTAGTTGGCAACGCTGTTGAGTGCCACACCACCCGCCATCGCCAATTTCTTGAGGCCCGTTTTCTGGTGTAAGTGCCGGGCCATCTTCAGCAGGATATCTTCTGTCACAGCCTGGACACTGGCTGCGATATCCGCGTAATACTGGTTGCGATCCATCGCGCCTTTTTCGCCGGAACGCTCCGGGTTAGTCGCTATGGTAAAGAAATCGTCGCTGGGCGCGCGCTGTTCACCGAACAGGTCTAGAAACCGCTGATTGTAGGTGTCGGTTGCCGAATAATGAAAGGCGAAGTATTCCATGTTGAGGTGGAAATTGCCGTTGTCTTCGACCTGGATCAGCTTACGAACTTTGTCCTCAAAACGGGGCTGGCCGTAGGGAGCCATGCCCATGACCTTATACTCACCCTCATTGACCTTGAAACCCAGGAAGGCTGTAAATGCTGAGTACAGCAACCCCACGGAATGCGGGAAGCGCTGTTCCTCGAATAGGGTAATTTCGTTCGTTCCCTTGCCGTCCCAATTGGCTTTGGCCGTGCCAAGAGCCGTAGTGGTCCATTCGCCTACACCGTCTACGGTCATGATGGCTGCTTCATCAAATGGTGAGCAGTAGAAGGCGCTGGCTGCGTGGGACATGTGGTGGTCGCAGAACATAATTCGCTCCGGGCGAATTTTGAGATAGTTCTGGATATGCGTCTTGATCCACAGTTTTTCTGGGAGCCAGACGAACATGGCTTCGCGCCACACGTCGCGGGAGCGCGGGAAAGCCCCCAACGTATTGGTCAGGATGCGCTCAAATTTTACCAGCGGCTTTTCATAAAAGACCGCATATTCGAGGTCTTTGCCGGTGATCCCGCCCATTTGGAGACAGAAATCAATCGCTTTATAAGGAAAGCCATTGTCGTTTTTTTTGCGTGAGAAGCGCTCTTCCATGGCAGCGGCGACCAGTTGGCCGTCTTTGATCAGCGCAACAGCTGAATCATGGTAAAAGCAGGAGATTCCCAGGATATACACAGATTGCTTTGACCTCTAGCGTTCTAAAATTGACTGCGCGCGTCGGTCAATTTGGAGCCGACAGCTTTGCGTTCCAGCCAGGCAGTGCGCTTGCCGTGCAGGGCCAGCGGGTCGGTCAGGAACTTCACACCGAGCGCGAAGGGAACCATGATCGTGAAATAGAACAGATTGACCACCAACCGAGCGATGTAATCACCGTTGATGCGGGCAATGATTTGCCAACGATCCCAGGCAGTGCGAAATATCTGAGCCAATGATGTTCCCTCGTTGATGACTCCCCATAAAACCGGTGGGATTATACAGGTTGCCTCAGCGAGCGTCAACCGCCGATGAGCCGCTGATAGGCCGGATTTTTTGCTGTGAGAGTGGTAAAATAGGTACACATGACCCAGGAAATTCTTCAAGGGGTAGTCGAACGGATCACCTATTATAATGACGAAAGCGGTTACACCGTTATCCGCCTGCGCCCTGAATCCGCACGGCAGTTGCGTTCCGGGGAGGGCGAATTACTCACCGTCGTTGGCGTACTTCCTGAACTCCAAGTGGGCGAATCGGTGCGATTGAGTGGCGCCTGGATGACGCATAAGGAACACGGGCGCCAGTTCAAAGCTGAATCCGTTGAGCAAACAGCACCAACCACCCTGGAAGGGCTACGTCGCTACCTGGGCAGCGGCCTGATCAAAGGTGTTGGCCCCGTGACCGCGAAGCGCATCGTAGAACACTTTGGCCTCAAAACGATGGATGTGCTGGAACAAGATGCGATGCGCATGGCCGATGTTCCAGGCGTTGGCCGCCATCGCGCCACTCTGATTGCCGATGGTTGGGCACGGCAGCGCAAGATTAAAGACGTGATGTTGTTCCTGGCAGGCCACCGGGTCAGTACATCGCTGGCTGTCAAAATTTACAACACGTACCAGGATGACTCGATCTCCAAGGTCAGCTCAGATCCCTACCGGCTGGCGCGCGACATTACGGGCATCGGCTTCCGCACCGCTGATCTGATCGCGCGCAATCTGGGCCTGCCGCCCGACTCGCCAGAACGCATCGCGGCGGGTGTGGCTTATGCCCTACAGACGCTTAACGATGATGGACATGTCTTCGCGCCACGAGAATTGGTGATCCAGACAGCAGCCGAACTTCTGGACGTGCCAGCCGAGCAATGCCAGGCCGCCGTCGAACGGTTGCTTCGCCTTGAACAGGCGATGCTGGAGAGCGTGCCGGTTGAAGCGGAGGAAGGCAACAGTGAGCCGGTCGAAGCGCTCTATCTGCCGCCCATGTATCACAGCGAACGCGGCACTGCGCGCCGGCTGTTAGCGATGTACCAGACGCGCGAATCACGATTGCGCCTGGGACGCACAATAGAGTGGCCCGCATTCTTTAAGCGGATCGCTGCCGAAGATGGCACTTCATTGACCGACCAGCAGCAGGAAGCGGTACAGGCTGTCCGCGAACACAATATTGGTGTGCTGACTGGCGGCCCAGGCACAGGCAAAACAACGACTCTACGGGCCGTCATCCGTTCGCTGGAGGCGTCGGGAGCCAGGTACGCCCTCGCCAGTCCAACCGGCCGTGCCGCAAAGCGCCTGGGGGAAGCAACAGGCAGAAAGGCACAGACCATACACCGGCTGCTCGGCTTCAGCCCCTCAGAGGGATTCGCCTTCAACGAACATCACACTTTGGATGTGGATGCGCTGATCGTGGACGAAGCCTCCATGATCGATCTGGTTCTGTTTTATAACGTCCTCAAAGCCCTGGCGCCGGAAACCCATCTGCTCCTGGTCGGCGATGTCGATCAACTGCCGAGCGTTGGCCCAGGTGACGTTTTGCGGGACGTGATCCGCAGTGGTGTCGCGCATGTGACGCGCTTGCAGGCGATCTTCAGGCAGGCAGGTGGTAGCCTGATCGTGACCAACGCCCATCGGGTAAATGAAGGAGAACTGCCCGATCTCCATAATGAGGGCGACGATTTCTTCATGTTCAGCGCCGAGGAACCTGAGGCAGTGGCTGATCTGGTGGTAGACGTGGTGCTCAATCGAATCCCACGCCGTTTCGAGCTGAATCCGTTGGATGATGTGCAGGTGCTGGCTCCCATGTATCGCGGGCAGGTGGGGGTCCAGATCCTGAACGAGCGTCTCCAGGCGGCGCTTAATCCGCCAGGAAGCAAAGCGGAACAGCACATTGCTGGACGCATTTTCCGGGTTGGCGACAAAGTGATGCAGACCCGCAACAATTACGACAAAGACGTTTATAACGGCGATATTGGCCGCTTGCACAGCCTGGACTTCACTGATCAAACCCTCAAAGTGGTTATAGATGGCCGCTTCGTCGAATACGATTGGGCCGAGGCGGATGAGTTGGTTCATGCCTTCGCTATCAGCGTTCACCGAAGCCAGGGCAGCGAATACCCTGCTGTGGTGATGCCGCTGGTTTCGCAGCACTACATGATGCTGCAACGCAATCTTCTGTATACGGCGATTACCCGCGCACGAAAGCTGGTTGTTCTGGTCGGTACTCGCAAAGCGGTCGCCATCGCCGTTCGCAATGATCGCGTGGCGCGTCGCTACAGCGCATTGGCCTGGCGGCTAAGGCGGGAAACGTAGCTCCAGGCACGTGAGTTTGATGTTTTCCGGAACAACTGGGTTAAATATCAATCGCTTGTGGAGGGGATCGACGCAATTTTTTCGAATGATATTGAGAGAGCAGCTACTTGCATCCGCAAACTATTGATGCTAAATTAATATCATCAAATATATGCCTCGCTGTCTCAATTGACACGAGGCCCGTGAGCGGCGAAAAAAGTCGCTTGCAATTCGTAAAAATCTAGTATACTACATACTAATTATGCAAAATCGTTTCGAATTTTGGACATAGATTTTAGGGACGACCATGAGTGCCAATGAGATTTCAGTACCTAATCAGTTAGATTTCGCGCAGGAAGTTCGTGCAGAGCGGCTCTCGGTGCTGTGGAAGGTCACGCTCGTCCTGATTATTTTTGTTGTTTGGGGATCGCTCATCCTGACCTCCTTACAGCAAGCCAGCATCAGCGACGTGGTATTACCCGTCGTGCTGGCCGTGCTAGGCTGTTTGTTCTGCCGGGCTTTTCTCCTTTCGCGGCAGTATCCGCGAGCCGTGTGGAGTTACATTCTGGGGCTGCTCTTAGCCCTGGCCTTCGTTGCGCGTCCGCCCGCCGAGGGCGGTGCTGACGTCCGGCAATATGTCATGTTTGTCTATCCGCTTATCGTACTCATGATGGGCTTTTTGCTTCCCCTGCGTTCGACGATTATTACGTTCGTGATCGGCGTTGCCATCACGATTTTTGGCCCATTGGTCGGCCATCCAGATGTTCCATTTGCGGTTACTGGACTTGAGGTCTTCGTAATCTTCCTGATGGCGCTGGCCCTCGGCATCGCCTCACAGATGTCGGGTGCGCTGTACGGCATCGCGGAATGGGCACTGGAAAGCTACCGCAAGGAACGCGAAACCAAAGATAAGCTGTTCGATACCCAGCAAGAGATCCAGCGTAGTTTCTTGCGCCAGAAGGCGCTGAGCGAACAGTTGCAGGAGACGAACGTCGAGCTGGAGGCAGCCCGCGCCTCCGCCATCGAGGCCAAGAACTTCCGCGGCCAGTTCCTCGCCAACATGAGCCACGAACTACGCACACCGCTGAACGCCATCATTGGCTTCAGCGAGACGATGCTCAACTTCCCCATGATGTACGAGAATCAGCCGCTTCCTCCGGCATAT
>DATGFK010000005.1:0-8061 GCA_035309185.1 Aggregatilineales bacterium | reverse complement strand
ACGCGCTTGACCTGGCGGGCATGTTCCATCCCGTCTATGACCGGGTGCGGGTGCTGTCGGAGGTGGAGACCATTCCGCTGGACGTGCAAAAGGCGCGGCTGCGCTTCTACCGGGCGACGAAAGTCGTCCTCGCGCGCCTTTTGCACCTGATGGGCATGTCCGCGCCAGAATTTATGGCGCGCCGCGAGCGGGACCAGTCGGGCGGCGAAGCGGCGGAGGAAGGAGCGTAGGGTGAAGCCATCGAGCGACCACCATGAGCCGTTTCGGATGACCATTATGGACACTTTTCCGATTAGGGGACGCGGAATCGTAGTCCTTGGAAAAGTGGAAAGCGGTACCTTGAGAAAAGGCGATACGATTGTCATTTCGGGTAAAAACAGGTCTGCGATAACTACAAAAGTTTCGGCTATTGAAGGGACACCCAATATGCCGATTGAGGACATCATCGTGTACCTTACGCGACAGCCAGAAATTGCATCTATTTTGCTGCGCGAAATTCAAGCAGATCAGCTTGAGCCGGGAGTGGTGACGAAGCCTCCGGTTGATGACTAGACGAGAGATGATCGAAGGCCAATAACTTTAACGAGGAGAAATTTAACTTGGGACTCAAACCAGATCACTGGATACGCAAGATGGCGCTCGAACAGGGCATGATCGAACCCTTCGTGGAAAAGCAGGTGCGCGATGGGGTCGTGAGCTATGGGGTATCTTCTTACGGCTACGATATTCGTGTAGCAGATGAATTCAAAATCTTCACCGCAAATCCCTATAATACCGTCGTAGACCCCAAGCATCTTGACGAGCGTTCGCTGATCCCCTTTAAGGGCGACGTGTGCATTATTCCGCCCAACTCATTCGCTCTAGCCGTCACGGTGGAATATTTCCGAATCCCCCGCGATGTACTCACATTAACCGTAGGCAAAAGCACATATGCGCGTTGTTTCAGAGGCGATACGCGCGTCGCACTCGTAGACGGCACGACGCCCACACTTGAGGACATGGCGCGCCGAGCGGAAAACGGTGGGATGTTTTGGGGCTACAGTGTTGGAGGCGGTGGACAGGTCATTGTTGCACAGCTTGAATCGCCGCGATTCATTGGGCGCGATTCGCTCCTGGAACTCATCCTGGACAACGGTCTACCGATCCGCTGCACGCCGGATCATCTGATCATGATGCGTGAAGGTCACATGATCGAAGCTGGTTCACTTCGCCCAGGCGATCCACTCAAGACATTAGGTGTGCACCAAACTCCCACTCAGCGGGTACGCCGAATCCGCGAATTGCCTGGCGATCACGACGTTTACTGTTTGACCGTACCGGAAACGGGGAATTTCGCCCTCGAAGCGGGAGTATTCGTCCACAACTGTGGAATCATCACCAATGTGACTCCCTTTGAACCTGGCTGGGAGGGGTTCGTCACGCTCGAAATCTCCAACACGACGCCGTTACCAGCCCGTATTTACGCCAACGAGGGGATCGCGCAGGTATTGTTCTTCGAGGCCGACGAACCCTGCGAAGTCTCTTATGCGGATCGCAAAGGAAAATACAACAAGCAGACAGGGATTACCCTGCCGAAAGTGTAGTTTGATATGTTGCTCAACAAGCGCGTTTGGTACGGTTTGGGTTTAAGCATTCTGGCGCTGACACTGGGCGCCTGTGACGCGCTTCAGCCAGTGCCGACTCCAACTCAAGAATTAGAGTATTCGGCAACACAGCTTCCTAAAGCCACCGTCGGTCCGCTGGCAATGGTTGACGCGCCGCAGGTGGGTATCAGTCTGCTGGCCCCTTCCGGTTGGCCCGCGCCTGTCGCGTTTGCTGACAGTGCCGTGATTCTCTCGCCGACTGGCTCTACCGACACATCCTACACGGCCGGGCCATTCATGCTCATCGCCGATGCAGGCAAATTGGCCCAATCACGAATTGGCTACACGCTGCGCTCGGACATCAGCGACCCATCGCAGCAGCTTGATTTGCTCGTGCAGGGCATCAATCAGGACGCGCCAAGCTTTACGCGGGCGCGTCCGTTCACCACGGCGAATTATCCAGCAGCAAGTGTGGTCGGCTTTGATCGTGACAACGAACTGACGATCATCTTGCTCAACCTGGGCAACGGACACTGGCTCTACGTAGGGATTCAAGCTTTACAGCGCAATTATTCATATTACGAGCAGAACGTGTTTAACCCGGTCGTCAACTCCATCACGGTAAAAACGCCGTAAGGTTTGGCACCGGAATCAGGAGGACACGCCACTGCCGTGTCCCTACGAATGCATGACGCTCCAAAAATTGCCGTTAGCTGCTGGCGGGAGTCGCGGTGCCGGACTGTGCCAGGGCCGGGTCAACTTTCATCAGGATCGCCTCAAGCGTTTGCAGCGTGAGCAGATTGCGCACATTGAAACCCGACTGGAGATCGTCCGTGGTGAAGTACGCAACCTTGCCGTCGCCAGGCGATGTCATGTGCGTGTGGTTCTGCGGATCAACGCCCTGGTTTGGCAGGGGTTTGAGCGCCAGCCACAAGTTAATGAGGGGAATATCGTATTCCTGAGCGATCTGTACAGTGATCTGGTTGTAAAGCAGTGAGCTATCCTCCAGCCCTGGTTGGGTCGGGAAGGTGCTGAGAACCGGGATCGTGCCGTTGTTGATCGTTTGCACAACCACTTTGCGCAAATAAAGATCATAATCGGCAGGTTTGATTGCCTTAATATCGTTCGTACCGAACATGATGAATGCGATTCCCGGCTTCGACAGGCGATATTCACAACCCAAGGATGATTCATCCGCTTTGCAGCCTTTTGTCGTGTCTGAAAACGCTGGATCGAGGACAGTCGCAGTATCAAATCCGCTGTAGGCAGCCAGGCCAGGGTTGGCAAATGAGTCGAGGTTGTCTGGGGCCTTGGCATCCGGCCCGTGAGCCGGGACTCCCACGATCAGTTTGATCACTTTGTCGAGCGAAGCATGGTCGCCCAGGTTGTAATCACCACCCGAAAACGGCCTGAGGAAACTTGCTGTAGCCGTCATGCAGTCGCCCACCTTGGAGAACACATGGATGTTGTTGCCGTGCTTCTGGCCTTCCTCGAACCACACCAGGATATGGTTATCTATTTCCGGAAGGAGGGGATAAACGGTGAGATCAATTTTCTTGACCTCGGCTTCGTTGTATTTGCTCGTCTTCGGCTCTGGCAGAGGAGTGAAGGTGCAGGTCGTCTGCGTAGGATCGCACGGTGGAGTTGGGCTGGGGGCAAGCTGGGCGGCAGCGAGCGCCGTCCGATGAGTGGTAGTCAAGCTGACGGCAGCCATCGCCCCGATGGCGATTAGTATGAATACCCCGCTCCGCAAGGCTTTGTGCAGGAACATCATAGCTGAGTTTTCCCTCGTTTGGCATAGAATAAGGGCAGTCTACCGCAGAATAGTTAGGCTGACGAAATTTTTCCGTAAGAATATTTGTGAATCATGGATCGCAGCCCTATAATCTTTTCTGCGACCATCCGTGACCACCGTGCACCCTCTTTTCGCAAAATCCCAGGCTGAATCACATATCGAAGGGCGTTTTCTTGAAACTGGAACTCAATACAACCCCGGCACAATTTAACTCCCTCCAGGATGAATGGAACGCCCTTGTCCCCCGCAGCGCAATTAACGAGATATTCCTGACCTGGCAGTGGCAAACGACGTGGTGGCAGGCTTACCATCCCGGCGACCTATGGATCGTCACGGCGCACGACGATGCGGGCAATCTCGTCGGTGTCGCGCCATGGTTTGTCGAACGGGATTCACGGATTGTCCGCACCATCGGGTGTACCGAGGTGACAGATTACCTCGACGTACTTTGCAGTCCAGATGCTCGCCCGACTTTTTATGCGGCTCTGGCCGACTTCCTTATCCAGCACGCCGCCGACTACAGCCACGTTAACCTGTGTAATATTCCGGAGGATTCCCCGACCTTCGAGATGCTGCCCCGCTCCCTTTCCGAGCGGGGTTTTGCTGTGGAAATCAAACAAGAGGACGTTTGTCCGTACATTACATTGCCCGGTGATTGGGATCAATATCTCGAACGCCTGGACAAGAAGAACCGCCATGAACTGCGTCGTAAACTGCGCCGCGCCGAAAATTCCCGCGACCAGGGCGAGGCGGTAGACTGGTATTTCGTAGGGCCAGAACATGACCTGATGGCGGAAATTGATCGATTCCTGTCTTTGATGGCGGCCAGTCACCCTAACAAGGCGAAATTCCTGGAGAATCCCGGCCACCAGGCGTTCTTTCGCAGCATAATTCCCCTCGTTGCAGACTGCGGCTGGCTGCAACTGTCCTTTCTGACAGTGAATGGGAATGCCGTTGCAACCTACCTGAACTTCGATTACGACAACCGAATCCTGGTTTACAATTCTGGCCTTTTGCCGGAGACATACGCCTATCTCAGCCCTGGAATTGTGCTGTTGTGCTACAACATTCAACACGCCATCGCGCGGCATCGCTCAGAATTCGACTTCTTGCAGGGTAATGAGGAGTACAAGTACCGTATGGGCGGGCAAGATCGCGCCGTGAAAATGTTGGAAGCCAGCAGGACGACATGAATTCTGTTAATCGAATCGCCATGTTGAGCGTCCACACTTGCCCACTGGCGGTACTAGGCGGCAAAAAGACGGGCGGCATGAACGTCTACGTACGTGAGCTAAGTCGGGAGCTGGGACGTCGCGGGATCAAGGTGGACGTGTATACCCGCAGCCAGAACCCGTGCATTCCGCACGTCAACGATACGTTGGGCGAGAACGCGCGCGTGATTCACATCCCTTGCGGGCCTGAAATTCCACTCGATCCCGACGAAATTTATCCACACCTGCCCGAATTTGTGCGTAATGTAAAGACATTCGCCTCCACAGAAGACATTCACTACGACCTGATCTACAGCCACTACTGGCTTAGCGGTCTGGTAGCTCACGAGCTGCGCGCCGATTGGGCTGTTCCGGTGGCGCAAATGTTCCACACATTGGGGATGATGAAGGATCGTATCGTAAACGAAGCCACCGAGCGCCCCGTGACCCTGCGCGCTTTCAACGAAGCTGACATTATGTCCTGGGTGGATCGTATCATCGCCGCTACCCCTGCGGAACGCGCGCAGATGCTGTGGCTTTATCGCGCCAACCGTCGTACTATCGAGGTTGTGCCACCTGGTGTGGACACGAACCGCTTCCGGCCCATCCCCTCGGTGGCCGCGAAGCGTGAATTGGGCCTACCCGTTGACCAGCGGATGCTGCTCTTTGTCGGGCGTATCGAGCCGCTCAAAGCGGTAGATACGATTTTCCAGGCGATGGCGATCCTAAAGCAAGATGCGCCGCATCTGTTGGACAACTTATGTATCAGTATTATCGGCGGTGACCCGGATACCAATGACGAGCCAGAGATGGTTCGCCTCAAGGAGCTTCGGGATTCCCTGGGCCTGGGCGACCTGGTGATGTTCCTGGGTGCTAAAGACCAGGATACCCTTAATTACTATTATGCGGCTTCCGAGGCCCTGATCATGCCGTCGGATTACGAGAGCTTCGGAATGGTGGCACTGGAAGCCATGGCAAGCGGGACTCCCGTAATCGCATCCGAAACTGGCGGATTGGCCTTTCTGGTACGCGACAACGTCACTGGATTTCTGGTGCCGGTACGCGACCCACAAATGTTGTCCGAAAAAATCAGGTTGATCCTGGAAAAGCCCGAAGAACGTAACCGTTTGGGACACGACGCGCACCTGATTGCGCAGGAATACGCCTGGACGCATATCGCGGATCGATTGTTGGCAGTCTTTGCCACCATAATTCCCGGCCACGAGTTAACCACCTCAGCCTCACCTTCGGCGTAGGACACATAGCCCCTTTATTGATCGCCCCAAAATTGGTGCGTTGGAACCATCTGTATTAAGATTGCGGCCATACTCAAGCCAGCACAAGGAATTACATCAAGATGACAACGATTGATCTGTTCAAGCATTCCGATGATTTTGTGACGTTCGACGCAGGAAAAACGATTTTCCAGGTGGGTGACAATGGCGACTTAATGTATGTCATCCTCGAAGGCGAAGTCAACATACTCATTCATGGAACGCAGGTGACGACACTCAAGACCGGTGATGTATTCGGCGAAATGGCGTTGATTGACAACCACATCCGAAGCGCCACGGCCATTGCAAAGACCAAGACGAAATTAGTGCCGATTAACCAAAAACGGTTTCAATTCCTGATTCAGCAGACGCCTTATTTTGCCATTGAACTCATGAGCGTGATCGCGGATCGGGTACGCAGATTGGACAATTACATTCCCAGAACCGAGAATTAAGTGGCAAAGTTAGGCTGATTGCTGGACAAGCTGAATACGTCGGCGACATGTTTTTCTGGATCCGTGTCGCCGTTTTGTTTATTGCAGAGCCTATCCGATGAACTCGACGCGCAGTATGAGCGACCCCAGTTGGAGCGCAGCCTTGTTATGCAGCAGGTACGCTATCTGCGGTGTAAGAGCCTCTCCGTCAAGAAAAGTTCCGTTGGTGCTGTCCAGGTCAGTTACGTACAGCGCTGTACCATCCTTGTCAATCCTGGCGTGCGCGCGTGAGATGCCCTTTTGCGTTGAGAGCGTACGGGGAAAGAAAACTGTTGGCCTGAACGTTGCGGTTGCACGGCCAATCAGTGCTGGCGGATTGTCTGTAGGAACCGAAATGAGTTCATCGGAAGCTTCGTTTCTCAGAGCCATCCGCGCATAATTGTGAAAGTAGCTCCGACCCCACAGCAGGTTAACCGCTTGGGCACCATTGATTGGCAGCAAACGGGTCACTTCGGATTCGTCAGACAGCGCATCGGGCATAATGCAGCCGCAGCGCTTGCAATACAGGCGAAAGAATCCATACTTGGCGTGACAGTTCGGGCAAAGATGCGGTTCATTGAGGGGACGTGTACCGAGGGAACCCTTGCCTGCTTCGGAATTAACTGGCTGATAGTTGAGGGAGTTGGAAGGCTCGGCCATGTTTCAAGTTCCTCTGAAGGCAATGGGTTCCAATGTTGGAGGCTACGAGGAGAAGATCGTTTATGCGCTCCGATGATTAAGATTATACGTGCTCCTTAATCAATTGTCAATGGATTATCAACGTTATGTAGGGAAATCGTTTGTTGGCGAAGGCAGGAAATTTGAGATCAGGCCTGGGGCAAGTCGGAAGGTTTCCCTGCTGACTTCCTTTAGCGGCCTTTCCATTCCGGGCTGCGCTTGGCAACGAAGGCGGACATGCCCTCTTTCTGATCTTCGGTGCCAAACAGGAAGTAGAAATTTCGACGCTCGAAAGCAAGCCCTTCCTGGAGTGTCATTTCGTAGGCTTTGTTGATCGAGTCTTTTGCCAGGCGGATCGCCAGCGGCGCGCGGGCAGCAATTTCACGGGCCAGTTTGAGGGCTTCATCGAGGTGTCCTTCTACCGGCACTACCCGATTGACCAGGCCAAAATGTCCGGCCTCTTCCGCCGTTAGCGTGCGGTTGTTGAGGATCATTTCCATCGCGATGGCCTTGCCAACCGCGCGCGTTAGACGCTGAGTCCCGCCCGCGCCGGGAATTACGCCGAGATTGACTTCCGGCTGGCCGAATTTCGCTGTGTCCGAGGCGACTATCATGTCGCAGGACATCGCGAGCTCACAGCCGCCGCCCAGGCAATAGCCGGACACCGCCGCAATGATCGGTTTGTGTACGGCCATTACGCTATCATAGAGGCCAATCGAATCGCGCGTCAACATATCTATAGCGCTGGCATCAGCCATGTCCTTGATGTCCGCGCCAGCCGCGAATGCGCGTTCGTCGCCAGTGATGACGATGCAGCGCACACTGTCGTCCCCGTCCAGGGCGGTGAAGGCTTGCCCCAATTCCGTCATCAGTGCGGGGTTGAGGGCATTCAGCGCCCTGGGCCGGTTCAGCCGGATCAGGGCGACTCCGCCATCCTGGTGAGTGAGCAAAATATTTTCATAGTTCATCGGGTATGGTCCTTTGCATAAACGCCGGTAGTTGATGTCCAAAATAACCTGTCTGAAATTAGATTGATCTGATACCAGG
>DATGFK010000004.1:0-5460 GCA_035309185.1 Aggregatilineales bacterium | reverse complement strand
ATGGACGGCGGCCACATCGACATCAACGCCGACTCCTATTTCAGTTATCCGTATTTCGCTCCCTTTGTCCAGGACGATTGGAAGGTGACTCCAAAGCTAACCGTCAATCTCGGCGCCCGTTGGGATCTTCAGGGACCGCCTGCGGAGGGCGCCAACAAGATGCTCGGCGATCTGGATACCACCACGCCAAATCCAGCGACGTCTGAGTTGACTGTCCCCTTGCCCAACGGCGCCGGGCTGGTTGGCGGCCTGACCTTTGCCGGTGTCAACGGCCGTCCCCGCACCCTCTTTAACTGGGACTATGTCACGCTTCAGCCGCGCGTCGGTTTCGCCTATGCGCTGGACAGCAAGACAGTCATTCGTGGCGGCATCGGCGATACATTCATACAGTTTTCCGGCCAGGGAAACAATGCCGGCTTCAGCCAGCCGACAGGCTACGTTGGCAGCACGGACGGCGGATACTCGCCCAATGGCGCCACTCTTAGCAATCCCATTCCGTCCATCGCTCAGCCCGCCGGAGCGAAGCTGGGCCTGCTGTCGCAGTTGGGAAATAACCTCGGCATCTCTAACCGCAACTTCAAAATCCCCGGCGTGGTCAATTACTCACTCGGAGCCGAGCGTCAGCTCAATGCCCACACCTCGGTCGACTTGAGCTTCGTTGGCAGCACAGGCTACCACCTGGATACCACCGACGACATCAATCACTTCAGCACAGCGTTTGGGGCTCATTGCAATCTAGAGATGGGCGCCTCCACTACCACCTACAACAATTGCAACAGTCAAGGCGCCAACCCCGAGTGGGTCGCCAATCCCTTCAAGGGCGTTGACGCCTTCTCCACAGCCAACACCGGCAACGGCAACGGCTACTATACCAATGCGTATCTCTCGGCAGGCGCCTTCACTCGTCTCTTGCCCCAGTTCGGTGAGATTTACCAAAACCAGCAGAATGACGGGGAGACCCAGTTCAACTCGCTGCAGGCCGTCGTCACTCACCGCTGGAGCGATGCGCTGACCGCGCATGGCAGCTTCGTGTGGGCGAAGACAATGGACTCCGGTGGATTCGTCGACACCCTCTACCGCATTCGCGCGCACTATCTCGACTACGGCAACCGCAAGTGGCGCTGGACCGCCAACGCCGTCTGGCACATGCCGGTCGGCAAAGGGCGCACCTTCCTGGGCAACTCCAATCGCATGGTCGATTCCCTTGTTGGCGGCTGGACGATGGGCGCGATCTACTACTATCAGGCGGGCACGCATTCCAGCGTCGCCGGCGCCGGCTGTGGAGAAGCCTACTGCAACTGGGTAGAAGTGATCCACAAACAACAATACGGCGTTCATCGTGTGATGAGAGACGGTGGTGCCTTTATCGCCGCTTCGAGCACTTGCGTCGGCTACTACGACAACAACGGCCAACTCCAGCCGGAGGGCTATGCGGTCTGTCCGAAGGCGAATCCATCCGCGCGCGAGGACTTCGACTTCATTCAGAGGCCATCCTGGGCCGCATATCCGAACGTAAGCGATTCCGGCGTCTATAACCCTCGCGGTCAGCAACTCGACGTAAGCATGAGCAAGACCTTTCCCGTGTGGGAACGGACGAAAGTCGAGGTTCGCTTCGAAGGCTACAACCTGCCCAACCATCCAAGCTGGGACGGCGAAGGCTATTGGTGGGCGCCCTGGGATCCGCACTTCGGCACCATCAACCTCATCTACGGAGGACAAACCAACATCCAGCGCCAGGTGCAGTTATCCGCCAAGATCATGTGGTAATCGGCCATGGGTTCGCGGCCAACGCGGCCGCGAACCCATTTTTGCGGAACAAAGCCAGAGGCTGATCTCCGTCCGTTGAGGCGCCATGAATTCGAAAAGATCCGCACGGACGCAGTGCATTTAGCCCAAGACATTTTTCAAAAGTCGTGCATTCGTTTTGCCGGCGAAGTGCAGGCAACAGCGTGCGCCCATAAGAACGCAAAACCTGAATTCACAACACAAACCACGGAGGAATCATGAGACGACGCTTCGCGATCTCAATCTGCACAGCGGCCATTACTCTGTTGCTGTATCCCTCAATGATGTCAGGCCAGACACTTGTAGCAAACGGACAGGGCATGCAAGGCATGAACTGGTCCAACTCAACATCCAATGCAACCGGTGCAAACGGCGACGGACTTGCTTGGCCGGATGGCGTGACCGGGACTGAAACCTACGCCGAGGCGTATGCCAAGGGGCAGACAGTTGGCAATGCCGTCATCGGCGCTGGAGGCCACACGGTCAGAATGCCGATCACCACCGCGCTTACGACGGGCACCCCCTGGTCGACCTACCAGGGAGTGATCAACGGTGTCACCAGCACCGGCGCCACAGTGATTCTCTGTTGGTGGGCGGCGTCGGGCAATAATGTATCCAACACCACGACGTGGTACGCAATGTGGACGGCGGTAAACAACGTCTACAGCAGTACCATGTCCGTTCGTTACGAGCCCATCAACGAGCCGGCTGCCTACAGCGCCTCGGATCTGAACAACTTTTACGCCACCTTCCTGGCAACCTATAACCTTCCGAACTATAAATGCATTCTGGATGGAACCGGCTACGCCAGCAGCGTAACAACGGTTGGCGCCGACTCCAGGCTCGCCAATCAAATGCTGGGTCAGCACGTGTATTCCTGGTACTGGGGCGAGGCTGCGCCAGTTAGCGGCGCCAGTTGGCAGGGTTACTACGGCGCGGTAGCTTCCGCGGTTGGCGCTTATGCCTGGAGAACGGTGATCACAGAGATCGGGGTTCAGACGGATGGACGGAACCCCGCCGCACCCTTCTGGCAGCAGTGGGATTTCAACGGTTTGGCCCCAGATCAAGCTGTCCTCAGCGGAGGCCTTGCATGGGCCCGCGACAATGGAGTCGCCACCATCGCTTGGTCCGGTATCAACAACACCGACCTATACCACTGGTTTTATAGCTTTACGAACCTCACCGAGCCCAACCCTCAGGTCGCTGACTTGTTCCGCTGGTCGTGGGGTCAGCCAACGCATACCTACACCATGGTGACAGCAGGCACGTATCGGCTGCAAAACCGGAGTTCCAGTGAGTATATGGACGATCTTGGTGCAACGAATAACGGCGCATATGTAGCACAGTGGTCCAGCAGCAGCAGCAACAATCAGAAATGGCAACTGGCTTCAAGTGGCAGCGTTTGGTGGCAGCTCAAGAATGTTGCGACCGGAGAATACGTGGATGGTCTTGGAAGCACGTCGAACGGCTCTCCACTTGCGCAGTGGTCAAACAGCGGAAGCACGAATCAGTCCTGGGCGCTTGAATATACAAGCAGCGGCTACTACAAGCTCATCAACAAGACGACCGGGCTCTGCGCCGATGATGACGGTCTCACCGGAAACGGTACCTATCTGCAGCAGTGGGGATCGGACACCAGCAACAACCAGCAGTGGACGTTTACACAATAAAACCGGAATGAGCTGACCGAAGCCTCGCACCCATCCGTGTTCGGGAATTCTCAAGTGAAGGGCCTGGATAATCAGTGGCCGGTTGGAAGGTTAGTCCTGGGCCTGGTTTGGTTCAGTCAGATCGCGGCCAACCGCGATCTGACTGCCGCACTCAACCGGTGTGTGATCGAACAGAAATTTGTGATGGAGCAGTCTGGAGAATCAATGAGAAAAAGCAACATCGTCGAGCGCACAGCCTGCCTGCTGCGCGCACCATCTTTCGCCTTCTTCTTTCTACTTGGCTTTGTCGCAACGGTAACATTCCAGACGCTTCCTATTCATGCTCAGTCTCCGCTTCTTGCACCGGTTCCGCCGATGGGCTGGAATAGTTGGGACGCCTATGGCACTACCGTTCGCGAAGATGAAGTCAAGGCGAATGCAGATGTTATGGCTGCCTCTCTGAAGCAGTATGGATGGCAGTACATCGTTGTCGATATTCAGTGGTATGAGCCGAATGCGCAGGCGCATGGTTACCGCGCGGGCGCCGTGCTCTCCATGGATGAGCACGGAAGGCTGATTCCGGCAGCCAACCGCTTTACCTCATCCGCGCATGGCGAGGGCTTTAAGCGGCTGGCCGATTACGTGCACAGCAAGGGTCTGAAGTTCGGAATCCATATTCTGCGCGGCATTCCGCGGCAGGCGGTGGAGAAGAACCTGCCCATACTCGGAACCGGCATTCATGCCGCGGAAATCGCGAATACCGCCAACGTGTGCGACTGGAACGCCGATATGTATGGCGTGGATATGTCCAAGCCCGGCGCGCAGGCCTATTACGATTCCATCGTGGCGCTTTATGCCGTCTGGGGCGTGGATTTCATCAAGGCCGACGATATGGCAAGGCCTTACCACACGGATGAGATCGCGGCCTTGCATAAGGCAATTCTCAAGAGCGGACATCCGATCGTTCTGAGTCTTTCGCCTGGCCCCGCGCCGCTTAACCAGGTGGATGATCTACGATCCCACGCTGAGATGTGGCGTATCGAGGATGACCTCTGGGACACTTGGGATTCGGTCAAGGCGATGTATAAGGATGCGGCGGCATGGCTGCCGCTGGTTGCCCCTGGCCACTGGCCAGATGCGGATATGCTGCCTTTGGGCCGCATCGGCATTCGCGCCGAACGGGGCGAAGACCGCAACTCCAGGCTGACTCACGACGAACAAAAGACCATGATGTCGATGTGGTCGATGCTGCGCTCTCCCCTGATTGTTGGCGGCGACCTGCCCTCGCTCGATCCATTCACGCGTTCCCTGCTTACAAATGCCGAAGTGCTGAATATCGATCAGCGGAGTTCGAACACGACCGTAGCCTACTCAGAGGGCGACCTGCATGTATGGACCTCCAAAGGAGCGTCTCCCGACGTGGTCTATGCAGCCCTGTTCAATTTTTCCGATTCTCCTGCGCATGTTCATATGGCGTGGAGCCAGCTTGGAGTATCAGTCTCGTCCGCCAGCATCCATGAGTTGTGGACCAACGAAGCACTGCGCGGCTCACCGAATGTTGACGCCAATGTGGCCGCACACGGTGTCGTCCTCTACAAAATTGAGAGACGCAGGTAGGCGGCAATGGCGCCTTC
The DNA here is from genome assembly GCA_035309185.1 of Aggregatilineales bacterium. Classification (GTDB taxonomy): domain Bacteria; phylum Chloroflexota; class Anaerolineae; order Aggregatilineales; family UBA2796; genus DATGFK01. The sequence continues at coordinate 392 of DATGFK010000004.1, read as the reverse complement.
AGGAGCCCGGCAATAGTGAATCGGACACGATCAACCAAGGCGCAGCGTATAACGGGTTTCATATCCCGGCACCAACTGCCACCTTGGAGCCTGTGATTAACCTTGCAGGAATGTTCGGGATGTCGCGGAAAGGAGATGTCGGTAAATGCTTGAGATAATTGGTGGACCTGATCGGGATCGAACCGATGACCTTTTTCAGGCCATGAAGTGATTAGAAACGCAAATTATAGACAACACTTCACTGACGTATTGGCTGAGTCGGAAAGACCGGCACAATTGGCGCTATTTGCGACAAACCTTTCAGCAGCGGGCCACAGGGGCTGATCGGGTGGGACCACCCCCTATTCTCTTTCCTGCAGTCACCACCAATCCCTGCATTTGAACTCTGAATG
>DATGFK010000003.1:0-4008 GCA_035309185.1 Aggregatilineales bacterium | reverse complement strand
CTTCGACCCTGGGCAGATTCCGCTGCTGACTGCGCCCATTGTCGAAGGTAAGGCAGACCTGGTGCTGGGTACGCGGATGAAGGGCGGACTGCTGCCCGGCGCGATGCCCTGGCACCAGTACATCGGCAATCGGCTGGTGGCCGGGATCATTCGGCTGCTGCATCGTGTCCCCATCAGTGATCTCGGCCCTTTCCGGGCTGTAAGCTATCCTTTGCTTGAATCGTTTAATCTTCGTGAAAGAACTTTTGGCTATCCTACCGAAATCATTGTCAAAGCCGCGCAGCAGCACGCCCCAATTGTCGAGGTTCCTATCACTTACGAGAAGCGCTGGTCGGGAAAGTCGAAGGTTAGTGGTACGATCAGAGGTACGCTACTTGCCACATATTGCATTCTCCGGATAACGTTCTATCGGGACATCCAAAGTGGCGAGTAGACCGTACTGATCTTAAGTAACAGACGAACTTAAAGCTCGATAAACGCAAGGCGAAAGCGGCTTATGAATGAATCAAGCAGTGTTCTTGAACCTTCTGGCAGTACGGATTCTTCGCTGGCCTGGAAATTATGGATTTACACGAACTATGACTGCAATTTGAAATGTTCGTACTGCGTCGCCAGGTCCGGGCCGAATGTGCCTCGGCGGGCAATTGGCCTCACCAATGTCTGCCGCCTGGTGGATGAAGCGGTTGCGCTTGGCTTTGACCACGTCTTTTTCACGGGTGGTGAGCCTTTTTTGCTCAACGAAATTTATGACATGCTGGCCTATTCGTCAGCGCAGGTGACGACGACGGTGCTCACCAATGCCATGCTTCTACAGGGGTCACGCCTTGAAAAGCTGAAAGCCATCGCCAACGAAAATCTCATCGTCCAGGTCAGCCTGGATGGTGGCCGGGCGGAAGATCACGATGCTTATCGGGGGCCGGGGACGTGGCAGAAGACGGTAGATGGCGTCAAACTGCTGCAAACGGAAGGTTTCCGGGTGCGCCTGGGTACAACCGAGACGCCCGCCAACACCGGCAAACTGGACTTGCTGTGCGCCTTCCATCGCAGCCTTGGCATCCCCGACGAGGATCACTTCGTGCGCCCGCTGGCGAAACGCGGCTACTCCAAAGAAGGCATCGAACTGGGCATGGGCAATCTGGTTCCGGAACTGACGGTAAACCTGGACGGCGTGTTCTGGCATCCGCTTTCTACGGATGCCGACATGCAGGTCAGCAAGCGGGTTTTCCCGCTGGCGAAGGCTGTTGATCGCGTGAAGGGACAACTGGAGGCAATGGCTCAGACGGGCGGCGTCCCGCTGATGGCCTTCACCTGAGGGTGAACACCTCGACTCCCGTGCGGAGCCTTAATCTGATTTTGTTCTCATGATATTTGAGGAGAGATAGATGATCCACGCTTATGTGCTGATTGAAGCAGAACCGACCCGCGTGCAAGATCTCATCAAGGAACTGCCGGGCATGGAACTGGAAGGCTCGGTGATCAAACAGGTTCACGCGGTGACAGGGCGTTACGACCTGATCGCCTTTGTAGAAAGCCCTGATCTACAATCGCTGGGCAACTGAATTACCTCAGGCATTGCGGGCGCAGTTGGCGTCCGACACACTGAAACCTGTCTGGTCGTTTGGTAAACTACGCGACCTGGCCTGATGGTGCAACTACCGGATAAGCAGTCATAGGGTGCGCTGATGACTATGAGCGTCGGATCGAAGTCACAGTCGAATGCAAACGCAGCGGGAATCCCGGCAGAGGATAGCCGTGACTATCTTCCCGCAGCCTACCGCGCCGTCAATCCAGCTACACGCGCAGCCTGGGCTGAAGTGCAGCCGCATTGTGTGTTCATCGAGGTGACCAATCATTGCAATTTGCTGTGCGAAACCTGCCCGCGAACCTTCGTCGCCTACGAAGAACCTCAAACGCTTTCCTGGGAAAATTTTCTGAAGATTGCGGATCAGTTCCCCGATATGGAACGCGCCGTGCTGCACGGCATCGGCGAACCGCTGATCAACAAAGACCTGCCGCGCATGATCGCCCATCTCAAGGCGCGGGGCGTGTACGTCCTGTTTAACACCAACGCCACGCTGCTGTCGGCGGATTGGGCGCGGGCGCTGATCCAGAGTGGCCTGGACGAGATTCGCTGCTCGATTGACGGGGCCGACCCGAAGACTTATGCCGAGATACGCGGCGCGCCGCTCCTGCATAAGATCGTCAAAAATCTGACCGAGTTCATGCGCATCCAGAAGGAAATGGGTGCCAGCACGCCGCGCGCCTCAGTCTGGATGACGGGCATGAAAGAGAACATCGGGGAGCTGCCCGCTTTGCTGCGCCTGGCCGCCCAAATGGGTGTGCCGGAGCTTTACGTCCAGCGCATGGTTTACAGCGCCGACTCGCCGGAGCCGCCCGGCATGATGGACGCCGGGCATGGCCTGTTTGACGATTACAACCAGGAGATTGAACGGATCATCGCCCAATCGGAAATTGTGGCTGCCGAACTGGGGATCATCTTCAAAGCGTCCGGGGGAACCAACCCGCGCCGCAGCCTCGAAGCCAGCCGCAAGGCCGATCCGCATCCCTGGCAAGCCTGTATGCGCCCCTGGACGACGGCTTACATCACGGCCAATGGGAATGCGCTGCCCTGCTGCATTGCACCCTTCGCGACGACGGATTACGAAAGCCTCAAACTCGGCAACGTCTTCGAGAAGCCCTTTGTCGAAATCTGGAACGACGAGCGCTATCAGAAGTGGCGCACCGAACTCCTCAGCGATAAACCCCATCCCGCCTGTGCCGGATGTGGTGTCCATTGGAGTCTCTGATGCGCTTTAAGTAGCGACATTACTGTGCATAAGGGGGAAAAATGACCGAAAAAGCAATGGCCTCTCCACAGCCTGATCGCGCTATTCAATTGGCCGACCTGGTGGGTCTGATTGCATCCATCGTGATCGTCGTAGCCTATCTGCTCTTTCCGCTTCGCTCGGATAATCCTGGCAATGGATTTACGTTTATCTACGACGTTAAAAGTTGGAATTATCCCTTCTCGGCCCTGACTCTGATCGTGGGCGTCGTCGGGATCGTCTCGGCGCTGGTATGCCTGATGATTCTGCGAGAGCGTGCTGTGCGCTGGTGGTTCGCCATGCTCGGCGCCCTTGGATTGGCGTTTGTCATAGATAACACGTTGGGCGGGAGTCCGGCGCTCGCAGTTGGCGGCTGGCTGGCGGCGCTGGGCTGCCTGGCCTTGATCGTCCAGGTCATCCTGCCGCGTCACAACGCTGCGACTGATGCCAGGGCCAATGATGCTTTACTGGGCATTGTGCGCATCGGGCTGGGGACGCTGTGGTTCACACAATTGCTGTGGAAACTGCCCTGGAACAATTATGGCTGTGCCGCAGGCCCACTCGCTCCGGGCGGCAGCACCGGCCTCTGCTACTGGATCGGCCAGGAGATCGCGCAGCCACGCTGGCCCCTTTACCACGACTTTCTGCAAAACCTCATCGCGCCCAATATGAATGTTGCGCTGCTGCCCATATTTTTGATGGAAGCTTTTATCACGATTTCGCTGCTCCTGGGACTGTTTACACGCCTGGGCGCATTTGCGGGAGTCCTTCAAGCCCTGAACCTGTTCATCGGCCTGAGCGCCATCCGGGGCGAGTGGGACTGGACATATCTGATGCTGACGCTGCTATGCGCGGTATTTATTTCCGTTGGCGGGCGTTTCGTTGGCCTTGATGCGCTGCTGTATGCCCGCCTGAAGAAATTGGCCGATAGTGGCAGTTCTGTTGGACGATGGTTAGTCAAGTTAGTATAGACTCCCTATAAGGAACCTTTCGATGACTGAGAAAATTGCAATGATCCCCTATCTTGAGAAGCTGGAAACCATTATTGCTGACGTCATTGCGCCCTCCGCCGCCGAAACTGACGAGAAAGGCGTTTTCCCGCGCGCCGCTATCCAGGCGCTAGGCAAAGCCGGGCTGCTGGGTCTCATCAGCGCCAAAGAAGTTGGCGGTATGGGTGAGGGAC
>DATGFK010000002.1:0-2888 GCA_035309185.1 Aggregatilineales bacterium | reverse complement strand
CAGCCCTCTCTCATGACTCTGGCAGCTTGCGGAACCGCGCCACCAGGGCGAAGCCGACCAGCACTAGCACAACCATAATCACCAGCGCGATCAGTTTGAACTGGCGACTGGTGGTGAGCAGCGCCAGCGCCCCGAACGCGGCGCAGAAAACGTAATAGCCGACTGCGATCCAGCGCGGCGAAACGCCTGCGTCAATCAGGCGGAAGTGCAGATGGCCGCGATCCCCCACCAGTGGATTTTTTCCGGTCAGCAGGCGACGCGCGCCCTGCCATGTCAGGTCGAGCAGCGGAAGGCCCATTACCAGCAGGATCGTAGCCATTTTCGCCCCGCCGATGATCGCCAGGGCGCCGAGCGTGTAGCCCAGGAAGATAGCTCCACTGCCCATGAAGATCGAGGCTGGGTGCCAGTTGAACAGCAGGAAACCAATCGCAGTGCCGATCAGCGCCATCGGCAGCAGGCTGACGCTCAACTGCCCTTCGATCAGCGTGTGGATAAAGAGCAGCGCCGAGGCAATCACGGTCACTCCGCCCGCCACGCCGTCCACGCCATCCAGGAAGTTGACGGTATTCATCATCAGCCCCAGCCAGAACATGCTGACGATGATGATCAGCAGGTAAGGCAGTTCGACGGTCTCGCGGGTCAGCGGATTGTTGAAGAACTGGATGAAGATCAGGAACGCCACGCCGATCCCGGCGGCTACGATCTGCGCAATGCCCTGGACGACACCCGGAAGGTCGAAGCGATCATCCAGGAGTCCGAAGAAGAACAGAAACGTGCCTCCCAGCAGTAAGCCGGTGAGGCGGATCACCTCGTTGGGGTCGGTGCCAGGGATCAGCGGATGGGCGATGAGCGCGGTGATGGTGAAGGCTCCCCACAGCGGCAGCGCGCCCAGGCGTGCCACGTCGTAGGGATGTTTGCGCCGTCCGCCGGGCCGGTCAATCAGGCCGAGCCAGGGCGCGATCTTGCGCGCCAGCAGCGTCAGGCCCACTGAGAGTGCCAGCGACAGGCAGAAGATGAAAATGGCGATCAGCAAATAGGATGGCGATGCGCTGTTATCTTGCAATATTCAGGCCGAATCGTGATTTTCAGGACGCAATTTGGCGCAATTGTAGCCGATCTCAGGCGATTCGGCAGCAGCGCCAGAGCGACGCGCTCAAAACGCTGTTGATGATTTATCGCTGACTTTCGCGTTCACCTTCACCCTCCGTATTACGCCGCGACTCTGGTATAATCGCCACACGGAGGATTGAATGGCAGACGCCAAATCCGACAAGAAAATAGTGACCACCAACCGCAAAGTGCATTACGACTACAGCATCGAGCAGACGCTGGAGGCCGGGTTGGTGCTGACGGGTTCCGAAATCAAGTCTATTCGCGCCAATCACGTCAATCTAAAAGATGGCTACGTGGTCGAGAAAAACGGCGAAATGTGGCTAATGAACGTCCATATTTCGCCTTACGACCAGGCCAGCATCTTCGGCCATGATCCGACGCGGCCCCGCAAGCTGCTCCTGCATCACAAGGAGATCGCGAAGCTCGTCACGCGGATGCGCGAACGCGGCTACACCGTCGTACCGACCATGCTGTACCTCAAAAAAGGACGCGCCAAGGTTGAGATCGCGCTGGCGAAAGGTAAGAAGCAGTACGACAAGCGGGTTGACCTGGCGGAAAAAGAGGGCCAACGCGAGATCGCCCGTGCGCTGCGTGAACGTGACCGGGAATAAGGGCAACAGCGAGATCGGTCATGCCCCCAACGCCGCCCGACGAATGGCCTCACTTCCTGCGCGAGATCAACGCGCTGCCGGATGAGCAGAAGCGGACGATCTATGCGACGCTGATTCCGGATTGGCTGACCGAACGCTTTGGCATTGACCGTTTAAGTATGAGCTTCAAAGGCCAGCCAGTCCTTTCGCTGCGCGCGCCGTCGGGCAGCCAGGCTCTGGAGATGAGCCTCCGCCACCAGAAAGAGGCCCGCGATCCGCTGATGTATATCAACATGGCCGATACGTTCAGCGGCGAACTGTTGATCCTGCTGCTGGTGGTGAACGATCCCGACTCGCCGCGCTTCGAGGTGGACGTGGACGAGCGCGAACAGATCACGCAGCTTGGCACGGTCAGCCGCAACCTGGGCGAAGAACGCCGCGCGATGGAACACGGACTCGCGCCGGGGCAGGTGCGGGCCGGGCTGCGCGCCTTCCGTCGCAGCATTCCTATTTTTGAGCGTTTTGCGTCGCGTATGGGCCACGGCCTGTTTCTGATCGAGCCGCTCAGCTATCATAACGCGATCTCGTTTGAGCGGTGCGGGTTTGGCTACGTCCAGGGCCAGAAGGACATGGACACGATCCACGCAGACTTCCAGCCGGGCGGCAAGCTGCACGCGCGGCTGGATGGTTCGACTCCCTTCCGCTCCGCCGATCACTGGCGGACGGTGCGCGGACGCTCGTGGGCCATCCACGACGGCATTCTCGGCCAGCCCTTCACGCGCTTCCAGATGGTTAAGCACATCGGACACGATGCCGGGATCAATACGTTCCCCGGCGCGGCGTGGTAAAACACGCTTCCGCGTACTGCCCCTCTCGGCGTGGCTTCATCAACCTGACCCTCCTCTCCCAGCAACTGGGCGAGAGCAGAAAAACCTCCGTAAGTCCCTCGCCCGCCCGCGGGAGAGGGATTTAGGGTGAGGGATTCTCCACCACCTTTTCGCACTGCTAATGTCCTATCCGCCCCTGAACCATTTTTTGGATAGGGGATGAGGGCAAGTACCTATTCCTCCCCGCTGGCGCTGGCGGGTGGAACGCTAGCCGCAGCCTGAGCTGTCCTGGGCCAGAAGCGGCGGTAAATTCGGTAGGCGATGTACAGCAAGATTGCAAAGGGAAGGACAACGACGA
>DATGFK010000001.1:0-3782 GCA_035309185.1 Aggregatilineales bacterium | reverse complement strand
CTGCTCTGCGATGCCATTGGCATCCCTGTGGGACAAACGGAATGCGCATTTTTCGCTAAGAGAATCTATCGGTGAGGCTTCTGTACTAATCAGCCGTCTTTAACTCTAAACCTGTGGTGGGTTCGTCCACGCGGCGGAAGTTGCACAATAGGCCACCCACGAGGCGAAAGATTACCGACAGGATCATCACGGCGGCGATGCCCCACGGGCTGGCGAGGTAAGTGCCGATCAGCGTGGCCGCAAAAATGCTGACGTTGATCCCGCTATTGAACCAGCTAATGTAGGCGGCGCGCTCATGAGGCTTGGAGATGTTCAGCAGGACATTGAAGTTCGCCAGGTCTACACCCGAATGCATCATGTTGACGAAGAAATTCGCCGCCAGGATCACCGTCAGGTTCGGAATAAAGGCGACGACTGCCGGAAACGTCCAGGTGATCAGCGTAGCCCGGCGCTGCGCCCAGCCGAAGCTGTGACGCTTTAACAGACGTTCCCACATATAATAGCCCGCGATGACGCCCAGGTTTGCTGCCGCGCCATTGAAGCCGATCCAGGCGTCGGTAGCACCCAGGCTGCGGATGTAATAGATATTGAACAGCGCCGACGGCAGTGACAATCCAATCTGGTAGATCGTCATGTTGAAAAGCTGGCGCGCTATCGGGGGGCGCATCCGGATCGGCTCAATCGGCGCGTCAAGGTCCGATGTTTCGCTCTGGAGATGAACGTGGGGTGGAACGACCAGGAGTTGCAAAAACAACTGGCTTCCCATCACGGTGACGAATCCGAAACCAAAAAGTAGCTCGTAGTTGAGCGGAAAGGGTTGGCGATACAGCCATTCTCCGCCAAGCGCGGACACCACGATCAATCCCAACGACCACAGAATCTGGCGTCGGGAGATGACGAAGGCGCGGCGGTCTGATGGGATAAGGTCTCCCAGTAGAACATGCCAGCCGTTGGTGAAAAAGATCAGGGGCAGGTTGAGCGCCAGAGTCCAGATCACCAGCCAGGCAGCCGTATTGACCGGATACAAGATCGGCATAAAGGCAATGCCCAGGTAGCCTAGCCGATAGATAAAGAGACTCCCGAAAAGCCAGGCTTTTCGTCGCGTGCGGCGGGACAGGAAACGTGCCGTGGGGATGCTGGCGATTGCCGAGACGAGCGCCGGGCCTGCTGTGAGGAGGGCCACCAGTTCATTGGGCGCGCCCAGGCGAATGGCAAAGGCAGAATTGAAGGTGATGATGGCTCCGAGGACAGAGGCAAAGGCTATTTCAAGGTAAAGAAATCGAATATTGCGGCTGACAATGGCGGCTGCACTGCGGGTGTTGGCGAGGGGGACTATTGTATCCATAGCCTTCTATCGTACGCGCAATATTAAAAAGTGCCATATCTGCGGCGAGGAAAGGAATAGAAAAGGTAACGGCGGCACAAGGCCGCCGTTAGCTGTACTCTGACTATGAGGGATGGGCAGTTAGCGTTTCTTGCCCTTGCCGCTCACAGCCTCACGGAGCAGGGTGCCTGCGCTGAATGTGGCGCGTTTGCCCGCTGCGATCTGAATCTTCTGCTTGGTGCGCGGGTTGGTTCCAACACGCGCCGCCGTCTTGCGGACCTCGAAGGTGCCGAAGCCGGTAAGGGTGACCTTATCCCCGGCTTTCAGGGCAGCAACAATGGCATCAAGCGCATTGTTGATGACCGCACCCGCTTGGGCCTGCGATACATTGGATTCTTTCGCAACCTTGGCAATTAGCTCGCTCTTCTGCATGACAAAGCTCCTTGAAGAAATCAGAGAATACAGGCTAATATACACAAGTATGCCCGGAGTGCAAGTGATGTCAAGTAGGAATTTCGGTCAGGCAGGGCTTTTTTAGACCGTTTTAACACTTCCTTAAGGCAAAGATCGTCTCGTAGAGCCGCTTCATTAAAGAAAATTAAAGATTCTAAATTATCCTGTAAAATCCCTGATGTAGACGACAATCGTTGGGAAAGGGGATCGCTTTGAGGCGACGGGCGCAACAAAAAGAGAATGAAAATGGCGCGGGCGGCTCCTGAGCCGCCCGCGAAACCAATGGTTGGTCTTGATTGAATTCAGCTAGACTGTAAGGTAGAGGGCTGCTGGACATCTGGCTGCGGAATGTCAGACTGCGACTGTGATTCCGACTGCTGCTGCATCCCAGGGCCACCCTGTCCGCCGTTCATAGGATCATTAGGCCCATTCAGTCCATCAGGGCCATTCTGCCCGCCGAAGAACCGGCGAAGCCCGCCCAGTATCCCGCCGAAACCGAACCCGCGTGATCCACCCTGGCGACTGCTGTAGACGAACTGACCCATACGGTTAACGGCGTCGCTCGTGCGTGTATCGGCCTGCACCTGGGAGATCAAACCTTCCGTTAAATCCTGGCTGATAGCAGTTTTCTCCGCGCTGACCAGGGCATCTATGACTGACTGGGCCTGGATATTCTTGCCCAACGCAACCTGAGCGATGGATGTGTTGTTCTTGAGCGCCTTCACCAGGTCGGCGCAGGAGACTCCAATGGCCTTGGCGGCAACGTTATAGATACTGACGACGTTGAGACGCGGCACGTTCAGGAGCAAGCGGGCGGGATTCGCGAAATCACGACCACGGCCACCAAAAGGCAGGTTCGGGAAACCAGGCAGATTGGGCCGACCAGGCGTATTCGGGGCAGCCTGGGGAGTCGCGTTGGCGTTAGGCGTGGCTGGAGCAGTGTTACCCTGTGTGCTGCTCTGCGGAGCGTTCTGTAAACGGTCTAGCAAACCCGTTGTGGCATCGTATTCCTGCTGCGTGATGATGCCATCGCTCAGCGCCTGCTTGAGATCGGCTTCGCGCGCCGTGACCAGTGCTGATTCGAGGGTCTGCACAGTGACCGACTTGCTACTGGCGATCTGTTCGAGGCTCTGTCCACCGACCAGCGCTTTCCGCAGGGCTGAACTTTCCATTCCCAGCGCTTTGGCTGCCACATCGGTATAGTTCGTGGTGCTGCAAACCGCGCCGCCAAATCCGATCATCCCGTCGCCAGCCGAGCCGCCCGGCCCTTGTGGCCCGGCTGGCCCCTGTGCGCTTACAGCACTAATGCCCGCAGCGCCCAGGCTTATTGCCAGTGCTGTAACGACCGCTGCGTTTTTCAACCTGTTGTTCATACCATTACCTCTTTTTCCTGTATGATTTACCTCTACGGCTTCAGGATTAGTTTTACTGCTGAGTTGTGAAGAACTTTTGAAGGCGTTACAGTCCAATTTCTGTTTTCATTTTCACTTTTCGGAGCGTTTAAAAGGATTTCATGCCAGAGTTCTTCACGACCCGGATTGTTCACCTTGACCCACAAGCTCTCTCGCCAGAAGCCGTCAACGACGCCGCGACACTGATCCGCGAGGGTCAGCTTGTGGCCTTTCCGACGGAGACGGTTTATGGGCTGGGCGGCAATGCGCTGGATGAGAAGGCGGTGAGCAAAATCTTCGCGGCCAAAGGTCGCCCTGCCACCGATCCGCTGATCGTACATATCGAGAGTTGGGATCGCCTTACCGAAGTAGCCCTAGAAATCCCCAGGATCGCCGATGATCTGGTCGAAAAGTTTTGGCCGGGGCCGCTGACGATGGTGCTGCCACGACAGTCCCGTGTTGCACCAGGGGTCAGCGCAGGACTGCCGACGGTTGCCGTCAGGATGCCTGCCCATCCTATCGCCCTTGCCTTGATCAAGGCGGCGGGGGTTCCGATTGCTGCGCCAAGCGCCAACCGGTTCGCCCATTCCAGCCCGACCACGGCGCAGCACGTC